>NZ_JBFUGY010000014.1:0-182952 GCF_056402655.1 Bradyrhizobium sp. P3_C3
TCCCGATCGCCGGCCTGCCAGCGCGCCAGCCACTTGTAGCCGACGTCAGGACTGATGTTGAACCGACGGCACAGTTCGCGCCGGTTGGCGCCCTCCTGCAAAGCCAGCCGCACAAACTCGTGACGCTGATCCATCACTGACACCTCGCTCCAAGGCATGGACGGCCTCCCGAATCGGACCAATCCAGCCAATGTTGATGTGTCAGCTATGTCTCCGAACACCCGTCAGTGATCTGTCCGGGCTAAACAGAAGGCGGGGCATCCAGTACGCCGCGGCCCCTCGATTCATCACAGCTGTCTCGGAGTACTGGATCGCCCGCCTTCGCGGGCGATGACAGTGTTTGGTGTGGCGGCTACCGCCCCCCTAGCCGCACCCTAAGCCGCACCCCTCCTCCAATCGAACGACCAAATCTCATCCGAACCACGACAATTTCTCATGCCGGCCGCGGTTGCATTTTTTGCGCCGCATCATATGATGATCATAATCTTTTCCGTCATCGCTGGGAGTTTCATCATGGCCGAAGCCACCGATCCCGTCGTCATCGTCTCCGCCGCCCGCACCCCGCTCGGCCGCTTCATGGGCGAGCTGTCGCCGCTGGCGGCACACAAGCTCGGATCGCATGTGATCAACGCCGCGCTGGAGCGCGCCAAGCTTGCGCCCGCGAAGGTGGATGAAGTTTTCATGGGCTGTGTGCTGCCGGCCGGACAAGGCCAGGCGCCGGCTCGCCAGGCGGCGCGCGCGGCCGGCCTGCCCGACGCCACGGGCGCGACCACGGTCAACAAGGTCTGCGGCTCCGGCATGAAGGCGACCATGCTGGCGCACGACATCATCCGCGCCGGCTCGGCCGAGATCGTCGTTTCCGGCGGCATGGAGAGCATGAGCAACGCGCCCTATCTGCTCGCCAAGGCGCGCGGCGGCTACCGCGCCGGGCACGACCGCATCATCGACCACATGATGATGGACGGGCTGGAGGATGCCTATGAGACCGGCCGCTCCATGGGCGATTTCGGCGAGGCCACCGCGGAGGCGTATCAGTTCACCCGCAAGGACCAGGATGCCTACGCGATGGAGACGCTGAGCCGCGCGCGCAAGGCGGTCGAGGGCGGCGCGTTCAAGGCCGAGATCGCGCCGATCACGCTCACCGAGAAAGCAGGCCCGCGCATCGTCGCCAATGACGAGCATCCGCTGAAGGTCGATCCTGCGAAAATCCCCGGATTGAAGCCGGCGTTCCGCGCCAACGGCACCATCACGCCGGCCGCCTCCTCCGCCAATGCCGACGGCGCCGCGGCGCTGGTGCTGACGAAGCGCTCGCTCGCGGATCGCAACGGCCTGCCGGCAATCGCCGAGATCAAGGGCCACGCCACCCACAGCCAGGAGCCGCAATGGTTCACGACGGCGCCGATCCCGGCGATCCGCAAGCTGCTCGACAAGGTCGGCTGGAGCGCCGGCGACGTCGACCTGTTCGAGATCAACGAGGCCTTCGCCGTGGTGGCGATGGCGGCGCAGCGCGACCTCGGCATCCCCCGCGAGAAGCTGAACATCAACGGCGGCGCCTGCGCGCTCGGCCATCCCATCGGCGCCACCGGTGCGCGGCTGATCGTGACGCTGCTGCACGCGCTCGAGGCGCAAAACCTCAAGCGAGGCGTCGCGGCACTCTGCATTGGCGGCGGTGAAGCCACGGCCATCGCCGTGGAGCGTCTGACGCACTGACCTAGACACGTCCGAAAATGAGGGAACTCTGTCATTTTCGACAGACACGTTCCGTGCCATTCTGCAAGCTCGTGCAGGTGTCTCAAAGCCTGCCCATCAAACATTGAGGCCCAATGATCTCGAACTGGCTCGCGGCGACACTCAGCCGCCGCAACATCCACTACGGTTGGGTGATGGTCGGCGTGACCTTCCTCACCGCGCTGATCAGCGCCGGCACGGTCGGCGCGCCCGGCGTCTTCATCGTCCCGCTTCAGCACGAGTTCGGCTGGAGCACGGCGCAGATTTCCTCCGCGCTGTCGATCCGCTTCATCCTGTTCGGGCTGATGGCGCCGTTCGCGGCCGCCCTGCTCAACCGCTACGGCCTGCGTAACGTCACGCTGACCGCCCAGCTCATCGTGGTCTCGGCGCTGGTCCTTTCGCTCGGCATGACTGAAGTCTGGCAGCTCGTGTTGCTGTGGGGCGTCGTGATCGGCATCGGCACCGGCATGACCGCGCTGGTGCTGGGCGCCACCATAGCGACGCGCTGGTTCGCCGCGCGGCGCGGCCTCGTCGTCGGCATCATGACTGCGAGCGTCGCCACCGGCCAGCTCGTATTCTTGCCGTTGCTCGCAAGCCTGACCGAGCGTTACGGCTGGCGGCTCGCGCTCGGCTTCGTCTGCATGGCGCTCGGCGTCTCCGCCATAGCGGTTCTCCTCGCGATGCGCGACCGGCCGAGCGATGTGGGCCTGCGCCCGTTCGGCGACGAAGGCACCGAGCCCCTGCCGGCCCCGCCGGTCAGCCATGGCTCGATCACGGGCGTGGCGCTCGGCACGCTGCGCGACGCCTCGAAGTCGCGCGCGTTCTGGATCCTGTTTGCGACCTTCTTCGTCTGCGGCGCGTCGACCAACGGCCTCGTCCAGGTGCATTTGATCCCGATGTGCCTCGATTTCGGCATCCCGCAGGTGCAGGCCGCAGGCCTGCTCGCCGCAATGGGCATCTTCGACTTCTTCGGCACCATCATGTCGGGCTGGCTGTCGGACCGCTACGACAACCGCTATTTGCTGTTCTGGTACTACGGCCTGCGCGGGCTCTCGCTGATCTTCCTGCCCTTCAGCGACTTCTCGTTCTACGGGCTGTCGATCTTCGCGATGTTCTACGGCCTCGACTGGATCGCCACGGTGCCGCCGACGGTGCGGCTCACCGCGCAGAAGTTCGGGCCCGAGCGCGCCAATCTGGTGTTCGGCTGGATCTTCGCCGGTCATCAGCTCGGCGCAGGCACCGCGGCGTTCGGCGCCGGTTTGTCGCGGACGGTCTATGAGAGCTACCTGCCCGCGTTCTTCATCGCCGGCGCGCTCTGCGTGTTCGCCTCGCTGATCGTGCTGGCGCTGTCGCGGCAACCGAAGGCCGAGCCGAGGCCGGCGATGGCCTAGTACCTGATCGTGGTGGTGACGCCGAAGACTGCGGCGTCACCGATCCGCGACACGCCGGTCGGATCGTTTGGATTGGGGATGCCGCCGGAGGGGCGGAACACGTATTGGAAGTAAGGCGCGATCAGCCAGCCCGGCTTGATATGCGCCTCGTAGATCATCTCGATCAGCGTCTCGTTGCTGCGCACCGGGCTCTGGATGCCGGTGAAGGCCTGCGTATCAATGTCAAGATTGCGCGCAGTGTTCGAAATCCGCATATAGGCCATGGCCACGCCGAAGCGATCGAGCGGACGGCTTGGCGTGAAGCCGACGAAGCCGATGCCGCCGTCCACATAAAGGTCGATCAGATTGCGGTCCGGCGGGCTGTAGGCAATGCGGCCGAACGCGGTGACGCCCGGGATCGAGGCTGACGTGCTGTTGTCTTTCACCTCCGGCGGGCGATAGAGCACCTGCTCGATGACGGCGAAGATACCGTAATTGCCGCGAAGTCTTGCAGGTACACCGCTTCCGCCGGGATCGGCGATCGAGAGCCCCTCGGCCGTAAAACGCTGGCTGTCGAACGAGCCGTAATGCTTCCAGGCGCCCGGCGTGAAATTGCCGGCGAGCGGCCGGCCGCCGATATCGATGTCGTAGTTGAAGCGGACCTGCCCAATCACCCACGGCGGATCGTTGACGCGGAACGCCAGGCCATGATGGTCGCGCAGCTGCGGATCCGCCTCGCCCGGGCCTGACGGATCGCCGTTGAACACCGCACCGAACACGGTGATGTTCTCGGTCAGCGCCGCCTTGATGCGGATGCCGGGCACCGCGATCGGCGGTGCCGGGCCGCCGGCGGGAAGATTGCTCGCCTTGATCGCGGGCCAGCCGAAGGTGCCGTTGATGAAGAGGTCGTCGGTCTGGCTGTCGAAGAACTCGACGTCGGCGGCCTGCTGGCCGGCCCTGATGTTCAGGCGGTCGCCGAAGAAGCTCTGCTCGAAATAGGCGTTGTAGAGCCGCTGGTCCGGTAGCGCCTCGATCTCGCTGATGGTGGCGAGGTTCATCACGTAGTTGCGGGAGAGCCCCTGCCCGTAGATCACGAACGCATTGGCGTAGAAGCGGCCGCCGGTCCACCCGACGAGCTTGTCGAGATCGGCATCGACCGAGAGATCGAGGCGGCCGAAATGGATGGCACCACGCTTCACGCCGCCGGAGACGTTGGCGATGTTGTCGGCGATATAGGCGGCGCCGAAATTCAGGCCCTTGTTGGCGAGCCCGTCATGCCATTCGTTGAACCATTTCGGCGCCAGCCATTCGGCCGCGCTTTCGTCCTTGGCGCCGGCGAAGGCGCTGGTGCTCGCCATTGTCGAGGCCAGCGCAATCGCGGCCGCATTTCGCAGCGGAAATCTGTGGGACGTCCCGATCACGGCTGATACCGGCTGCGTACGCTACCTGAAGATACCCGTGCGCCGCATGAACAGATAGGCCGCGCCGACCGACGAGGCCATCAGGAGCGCCGCCCAGAGAAATCCGCTCTCGACGTCGGTGAGCGGCAGGCCCTTGGTGTTCATGCCGAAGATGCCGGTGATCAGGGTCGGCGGCAGCAGCAGCGAGGTCACGATGGAGAGCGTGTGGAGGTGGTGGTTGCTCTCCTCCTCGTTCTTGAAGCGCAGCTCCTCCTCGAGCAGGCGGCTGCGTTCGCGGAGCTCGACGATGTCGTGATCGAGCCCGTCCAGCCGCTGCGCCAGTTTGCCGGCGTGAATGCGCAAGGCCGGCGCGAGATGATCGGTGTTCTTCTGATCGAGGCGGTGGAACAGCACGCGCAGGCCGGTGAGCTGGCGATGCAACCTGACGCAGGTCCGGCGCAGCCGGCCGAGATTGCGGCGCATCTCCGGCTTGGCGTYGTCGGCCAAAATCCGTTCCTCGATGTCGTCGATCTCCTGGCCGAGCTTGTCCGCCATCCGGTCCAGCGTGTCAGCGACCTCGTCGACGATCTTTTCCAGGAGATGGGCGACGTTGTCGACGCGATAGCCGCCTTCGAGCACGCGGCGCGTCGCATCGGCCGAGCACAGCGCCTGATGCCGGCCGCTGACGAGAAGATGCTCGGTCATGGCGAAACGCAGGAACGCGGTCTCTTCCGTCGCGCTGTCGATGTCGCGCACGAGATCGGAGAAGACGCCGTAGACGCAGTGGTCGATGACGTGAAGTTGCTGGAAAGTGTCGTTGGACAGCAGGAGGTCGCGCGCGAGCGGCGGCAGCTGTGACGCCGCGATCCAGGGCCGTGCGCGCGCATCGGTCAGGTTGAAATGCAGCCAGAGCCGGCCGTCATGGCTGAACTCGATCGGCTGGTCGATCGGCAGCGCCTCGGCACTGCCGTCGCCGTGCAGCCGGAACGCCCAGACCAGGCCGGGAATGGCGGGCACAGAATCCGATATCGCGCTGACAAGCTTCGCCGGCTCAGCCATGGCCAACCCCAACCGTCAACAAATGCCCCGTTTCCGGAAGATGGCTGACGGCATCTTCCGGACCTCTCACGGGTACTCAATTACGGCTTTGTTACAGTTTGATGATGGCCGCCCTACTCCGCGGCCAGCCCCGTCGCGGCCATCGCCTCGGCCTCCTTGACGTAGTCGTGCACGACGCGGCCGAACGGCAGCGTGAGATCGGCGATGTAGTGGTGCGCGCCCAGGCAGCGGCGAACCGGGAAATCCGCAACCGGCGCGTTGACATGCGGCACCAGATGCAGCCGGCCGGGCCCCATCCAGGAGCCCTTCGGCACGATGTCGATGAGGTTGATCGCGACGAGCTGACAGACTTCGAGACGGCCGTCGACGCCCGGGATCATCTTCAGATTGATCTGCGTCTTCGACAGCGTCGCACGGGTGCGATCGCCGTTGCCGGCCATGCTCTCGTGCTTGTAGCCCATCGTGCCCATGGCGACGAGCTGACCGGCATATTCCAGCGTGCCCGTCAGCGTGTCCTTGACGATCTCGAGTTTCGGATGGGCATATTTCTTGGGAAAGCCCCAGATCTCGCGACCCGCCGCGATCGGCGGATCATCATCCAGATACATCTGCGAGACGAAATTGACCTCCTCGCCGTTGAGGCGCGCGGGGATGACGAGGCCGGATTCGGTGTAGCTGCCGAAGCCTGAGGAGTCCGGCATCTTGATCCATTCGTAGTGCACGATCGGCTGGTCGATCGGCTCCAGCGGCTCAGGCAGACCGGCGCGGATCAGCTCCGGATCGGTCTCGTAGGTGATGACGAGGAATTCGCGGTTGACGAAGCGATAGGGCCCGGCCGGATAGCTCGGCCCCGCCGCTGGCATGGACGGAAGTCTCAGCACGTCTTCCCTGCGCATCCTGATCTCCTGTGTGTGATGCCCGCCCGGCGGCGTCAGGCCTAGACCGCAAATTGCTAGCCGCCGTCATTGACTGCGATGTGAAGGATTTCCGTCAGGCGCACGACCTCCCGCCATTCCCGCTGCGGTCGGACCTGCATGCGGACGATGCATCGGCGCTGCAATTGTCATCACGCCGTCACTGCCGGACGCAATCGTTTGGTCCACGCTAGGAGGCACCCATGGACGCCCGCACGTCGCAACCGGCTCATCAGACGCATCAGCCTCCCGCACGGGGCTGGCGCCCCGAACGCTGCGACCGCGTCGCGCTGGTGCTGCAAGGTGGCGGCGCGCTCGGCGCCTACCAGGCCGGCGTCTACCAGGCCCTGCACGAGGCCGGCATCGAGCCCGACTGGGTCTGCGGTGTTTCAATCGGTGCGATCAATTCCGCCATCATCGCCGGCAACAAGCCGGAGAAGCGGCTGGAAGCGCTGCGCATCTTCTGGGAGCGCATCACCAATCGCAAGATCTGGCATTACACGCCCGACGGCGACATCTTCCGCCAGTGGCGCAATCTCACCAGTGCGTGGATGACGTCGGCGATGGGCCAGCCCGGCTTCTTCACCCCGCACCAGGTCAATCCCTGGTTCAGCCCGGTCGGCGCGCGCACCGCCACCAGCTATTACGACACGATGCCGCTGAAGGAGAGCCTGCTGGAGCTCGTCGACTTCGACCTCATCAACGAGAAGAAGGTTCGTTTCGCAGTCGGCGCGGTCAACGTGCTCTCGGGCAACTTCATCTATTTCGACAATTCCCATGACGAGATCGAGCCGGAGCACATCATGGCCTCCGGCGCCCTGCCCCCGGCGCTGCCGATGGTTCGGATCGGCACCGATCATTTCTGGGACGGCGGCATCGTCTCCAACACGCCGCTCCAGCATCTGCTGGACCAGGAGGATGCGCTCAATTCGCTGGTGTTCCAAGTCGACCTGTTCAGCGCTCGGGGCGTGCTGCCGCGCTCGATCCAGGACGTGATGGCCCGCCACAAGGACATCATGTATTCCTCGCGCACGCGCCACAACACCGACGTCTACCGCCGCACGCACAATCTCAAGGTTCTGCTCTACAAGGCGCTGGCGAAAGTCCCGGACGAGCAACTCTCCGACGAGGATCGCCAGCTCAAGTCGAGCCTGCGCCGCATGCCGGAGATCGCGATCCTGCACCTGATCTACCAGCAGAAGGCCTATGAGGGCGACGCCAAGGACCATGAGTTCTCGGGCACCTCGATGCGCGAGCACTGGACGAGCGGCTACGAGGACACCAAGCGCACGCTGAAGCGCCGCGACTGGATCAAGATGCCGGACGAAGGCATGGGCCTCGTGGTGCACGACGTGCACCGGGAGACGGAGAGCGCGTAAAGCGCCGCGCGCGCTGCTCCAAACAAAACTGCGAAAACAACCCCATGCACAGTAGACGAGGCATTGCGGATCAACAACTTACGTTTTCCGAAGACGGTTTGACTCGTCGGGCAAAACAGGAGCATGATGGCATCATTCCAAAATCGCACGATGCATCCGCTCCAGGCCGATCGCGCCACATGGTCAGACTGCGCCGCATCCCCTAAATTGCGCGCGGAATGACGTTGGGAGGCTGGCTTGCGCGCCATCAGCGAAGCCGCTTACTTCTTCGACAGCGACAGATTTTTCCCTCCGCAGGAGCCTTCGGGGCGAGCTTGCGTAGCGAAGCGGCGTGCTCCGCCCGATCTGCTCCGGTCGTTGCTTGAAACGCCAGAACGGTCGTCGCGGCAGGTTGCCGTTCGCGTCGGCCGGATTGTTATGAAGTTCTAACCGCAAAACGATCAAGCAAATCGGAGGAGATCGCATGTCCAAAGGAAAAGTTCTCGTTGTCGGCTCCAATGCCACCCGTATCGAAATCCGGGGTGGCGGCACCGGACCGACCGGCCAATACCTCAATGAAACCGTCGTGCCGGCAATGGCCGTGATCGATGCCGGCTACGAGGTGGTGCTGGCGACGCCGAACGGCAAGCAACCGTACATCGATCCGGCCTCCGATCATGCGGCCCATTTCGGCGGCGACGAGAAGGCCTACCGGCGGGGACGCGATTTCTTCGACAAGGACCCGTCGATGACCAACGTGCGCACGTTGCGCGCGATCGTGGACGGAGGACTGGATCAATATGCCGCCGTTTTTGTCCCCGGCGGGCAGGGTCCGGTCGTCGACCTCATGCAGGATCCCGAGCTCGGCAAGATTCTGCGATATTTCCACGAACGGAAGAAGATCACGGCGCTGCTCTGCCACGGACCGATCGCAACTCTGGCCGCCCTGCCCGACGCCAAGGCCTATCGCGCCGCCCTGATCGCTGGCGACAAGGCCAAGGTCGCGGAGCTGGGCAAGGGCTGGCAATATGCGGGATACAAGATGACGGTGTTCACCGCCTCGGAAGAGATACCGATCGAGGAGCAGTTCCTGCACGGCAAGATCTACTTCACCATGCCGGACGCGCTGGGAGCTGCGGGTGCCGAGGTCAGCCGAAGCACCGTCGACTTCGAGCCTTACGTCGTCGAGGACCGCGAGCTGATCACCGGCCAGAATCCGCGGTCCGACCATCCCATCGCGGCAAAGCTGATCGCAGCGCTCGACCGCGCCACTGTGGCGGCGTAAGCGTTCACCCCAATGTCATCCGGCCCGGTGCGCAATTGCGCTCAGGGGCCGGGAGGAAATCGGGACAGAAGCGTGCCTCAGCGGCATCCGGCTTCTTTCGGACCGCGTTCCGTGAAACTAACAGGTCTTCTGCTGCAAGTGCTGCACGCAGGTGCAGGTCTTCGCCGCCGGATATTTCACGTCGTAATAGGGAAAACTCGACGTGGCGGGGGTGTTCGTCGAGCAGCGGGGGAACAGGTAATAGCTGTCGGACAGCTTCACCGTGCCGGCGATCGTGAAGCCGAGGTTGGGCGCGTAGTCGTAGGACACCTCGCTCAGAATGAGCGAGATGTTGGCATTGCTGGTGCCGCCCGGCGCGGTAAAGGACGACAAGGTCATCTGCTGACCGGCGGCCCTCGCCCCCGACGTACTGGTCGACTTGCTCCATTGCACCGTCGCGTTGCCATTGCTGTCGGTCGAGACCTCGGAGACCGTGATCGTCATCAGCGAGGTGCTGCCGTTCTTGATGGGATAGGGAGCCATGATGGAGCTCGCCGCAGCGAGAATGCCGTCCATCTGGGTCGACGTGACGGCCGTGTTCTGCGAGATCATGTCGGCAACGCTGTGCGCAGTCGCGCTGACCTTGACGTTCATGGCGAGCCCGTTCCCGAGCTCGACGCCGCCGACATAGAGCACCAGCATGAACGGCGTCACGATGGCGAACTCCGTCGCTGCAACAGCGCGTACATCGGTCAACATCTGCCGAGCGCGAGACGACAGGGCGGAGATCATCAGGTAGCTCCTGGCTCGTTCTGGAACGCGGCGGACGACATGAGCAGCCGGTTGCCATTGCTAAGGTTCGAGAGATTGAAGCCGAGCGGCCCGAGCACGACCGGCCAGACATACATGACGCGGAGAACGACGATATCGCCGGAATCGCCCGGATTGTATTGCCAGCTGTTGGTCACATTGCCCGAGCCGTCGAAGGTCAGCGTGGGCGTCGCCGTGTTCGCGGAAGACCAGGACGTTGCGACCTGCATGTCGACCATCAGACCGCTGCAATTGAACAGGATCACGATCTGATCGCAGACCTTCTGCTTGAAAACCGCCTGGTTCATCTGCGCCGACTGAACCTGCCCCGTCATGACGAGACGCGCCGACTGGCGCACCACGGTTTCAAGCATCTGCTGGGCAAAGAAAACCAGAAACGTCTGGATGAGCGCGATGATGAGGGCGAGAAACGGCGCGGCAACGAGCGCGAATTCGACGGCCGTGGCTCCGCGGCTATCGCCGGCGAAGGCGGCGCAGCGGTTGCGGCGTCTTTTCGTTGTCGTGACCTGTCGGGTCATGGCCCCTTCCCTACTGCACGAGGCTGGCCGTGCTGGACGCAACCTTGATGAAGAGGTTGGTCAGCGCCGCGGAAATGTCGCCACCTGTCTGCACGCTCGCATACAGGCCGGGCGACGCGCACGATTGCAGCCGTGTCGCGATCGTACCGGTCGACGAGGATGGATTGTTGAACTGCGAGATGCGGCTCGTGTACCAGCTGTCGCTCAGCTGCAGATACTCGGTGTAGAGGACCGCGATGCGAATGCCGCGGTTCTTGATCGTCGTGCAGACCGTCGTGTCGAGCGGTTGCTGGCACCGCAAGGTCGTCGAGTTGGCTGTCGGAAGCGCATAGGTGGCATTGGGGTCGCAGGAGCCCCCCGTCTTCGGGATGAGCTTGTCCTCGACGCCGTCGGTGACGAGGAAGACCACTTCCTGCGGCGTATCGCCCGCCTGATTGGTGCCGGTGCCTGGCGCAGGCATCACGGTGTTGACGCCCGTGAGCCCGCCCGAGATATCCGTGCCGTAGTCGGTGGTGTAGGTGCAGTTGCCCTTGCTATCGACAATGGGGCAGTTCTGGTGGTCGACCGTCAGGAGCTGAATGTTGGTGATCTTCGTGGCGGCGGTGTCCGGCGTGGTCAGCACCTGAATCGTGTTGAGGGCGTAGTCGAAGGTGTAGATGGCGGCCTTGTAGGTCGTGTTGTTGAGCGCCGACATGCACTGCATGACGCCGCCCGTCACACCCGCCTGCGGGCACGTCCAGGGTCCCTTCAGCAATTGCGTAACGGCGTTGGTCACGAGATCGATGCGCAGTGTGATGTTGTTTGCGCGTGCGACGGTGAGATTGTCCTTGTTCGTCGAGCTGGCAGTTGCGTTGTTGGGACGCGCCTCATGGCAGGCGAACGAGCAATTCTTCGCGTAGCTGGGCTGGTTCTTCGTGGCCGCGATCATGTTGGTGATGTCGGCCTGCGTCGCAGCAAGCGCCATCGACGGCGAGTCGTCCAGCAGCAGGTAGAAATTCATGTTGGGCGCACTCGACGCCTTCGCCGTTGAGGAGCCAGAGACGTCCCAGGTCTGCTTGCCGAGAACGCTGGGGAAATTATTGACGGACTGCGCGGTGTACGAAACCGTGATGCTTCGTGCGAGGCCGGAATCCGTGACGGTGATGGTCGGCGTCGGCGTCGCCGTCAGACCGGGAAGATTCGCCTTCGCTGCAAAGACGGCTGCCGCGGTCGCCTGGACGACCGTCTTGTCGGTCTGGGTCAGCATCGCCGGCCGCACGGCTGCGATCGCGGCCGCGTCGGCGGCTGCGTTCAATTGCTCCCGCTTGCGGACGGCCTGCGTGTAGTCGAGCGTCATGCCCAGGAGAAAGACGATCGGGACCATCGTGAGGGCGAAGATAACGGCGATGTTGGCCGTCCGGTCTCTTGCGAAACGGAGCACTACCCGGCGGAGCATGACCTTCATCCTGATTGCCGTCGTGGCGGCAGAGAGCAAATTCCTAAAGTCTTTTGATCGGGGCAACCGGTGGGATTACCGCTGCCGGTCAGCCCGCCAATCGCAGGCTGGAATATGGATATGGCCTTCTTAATCAACACTTACGGGCAATCCACAAACAGGGAGTGCAACGGAGTGAGATGTTCCATATCGAGAAGACATCATTAACGTCGGTTAAACGCGATCGCAGAGATTGAGGGGTAAGCGGCCTCAGGTGCGGTCGATACGGCCTCAACGCCGGCGCTGGCGGGTGCGTCCGGTGGGCTGCGCAGCATCACCGCGCAGCAGGCACGTCGGTCTGGTTAAGGACGGCTATGGCACAGAGGCCAAGGCATCATGCCGTCATTGGGCATCTGCGCCATCGTCGTCTTCAACTTGCAGAATGGTGTCGGATAGCAGAGCGGCGGCCTTTTGAAGCGGCGCTATGAACCGGTCCAGTTCGGCGAAGCTCACGCGGGCCACCGGTACAGAGACGCCGAGGCAAGCGATCAATTCCCGATCCGGTGACAGAATGGGGACGGCGCACCCCACCACCCCCTTGACGTACTCTTCGTTTGTCTTGGCCCAGCCGCGTTGTCGCGTCTCCTCGAGAACCTTCATCAGCGCGTGGACATCGACGATCGTCGTTTCGGTGAATTTGGTGAGGGGTAGCGCGCGGCACAGCTTCGCCCGGATCCGCTCGGGCAGTCTGCTCATATAGATCTTTCCGGTCGACGTGCAGTGTAACGGCGCCGCTTCCCCCGGATTGAACTGAAGACCTTGCGGCTCCGAAACGCGAACGCTGTCGACATAGGCAACGACGTTGTCGCGTACGACGCCGATCTCACACTGTTCGCCGATTTCTCCCGCGACCGCCCGAAGCACCGCATGCCGCCGCGCAGTACGAAACGCAGCGCCGATGACGGTGGCTGACAGTGTGACGAGCTGGTTGCCCACAACGTACCGCTTGGTACCCAACGCCTTCTGAAGCAATCCGCGGTCTTCGAGGTTTCCGATCAACCTGTGTGCCGTTGGAAGCGGCAGCGAAAGAGCCTTTGCGATCTCCGCGGCCGAGACGGCTTTGCGCTGGTCGGCAACATGCCGAACGATCGCGAAAGCCCGATCCAACGGTCCTTCCTTCCCAATTCGCTTCGTCATTTCCCACCCGGCCAAAACTGGAAGTGAAATCAAGATCAAAGCCTAGTATTATCATTTTTCGGAATAAAACCTATTGAAATTCGACATAATTGATTGTCGAAATCCTGAAAGCTCATATTCTTGGCGTCACCGGCGATTGACCAGAAATTGTGCAGTGCGGTCTCGCCGTTCCGAAAATCGCGCTCCGCCGCTTGGCCGGGAGCCAAGTTCTGCCGGCGCGCTCAACAGGAGATGTGCATGTCTCGTCATTACGACGTGGACGCCGTGAGGAAGGAATTCCCCGCCGTCGAACGGATGGTCTATCTGGACTCCGGGTTTCAAACGCCGCTCGCGCGTCCCGTGAAGGCCGCGATCGAGCTTTTCCTGCGCGAGGGCTTCGAGACAGCCGGTCCGAAGAGCATCTGGCTCGATCGGGTCGAGCAGACCCGTGCCAAGGTCGCCCGCTTTCTCGGTGTGACGGCGGACGAGATTGCCTTCACGAAAAACACGTCGGAAAGCATGAACATTGCGGCAAATGCACTGCCGCTGCGCGCCGGCGACAACGTTCTGATGATCCACGGCGATCATCCGAACAACGCCTACGCGTTCCTCAATCTGCAACGGAAAGACGTCGAGATCCGCTTCATCCCAATGACGGAGGTCGTCGACGCCGACAGCTTTGCTCCCTTCATCGACGAAAGGACGCGTGCGATCTCGATGTCGCATGTGACTTTTCACGCCGGTCACCGCTTTGACATCGAGAGCGTCGGCGCGATGTGCGTCAGGAACAAGCTCCACTTCGTAGTGGACGTGATGCAGGCCATCGGAGTCGTGCCTGTTGACGCCAAGGCGATCGGCGCAAGCTTCATCGGCTCCGGCAGCCACAAGGGATTACTGGTTCCGCAAGGGCTCGGGCTGCTCTATTGGGACAAGACGCTCAAAGAGCTCGAGCCGGCCTATCTGGCGGCTGCGAGCCTCGCCGAGATCCCGAGCGATCTCATCGCGCGTGCCGACAGGATGGCGCCCTCGCCGGCCGCCAGGCGCTTCGAGCTCGGCAACTTCAATCTGCCCGCAGTCCACGCCCTCGGTGCCTCGCTCGACATGATCGAGCAGATCGGGGTGCAGAACATCCAGAACCACTGCTTCGATCTCGGCGATCACCTGATTGCGCGCCTGGACGAGCTGGGCGTCCGCCTCGTCGGTCCGCGCGAACGCAAGCATCGCGCTCCGCACATCTACGTCATCGCCCTGCCCGCGGCAGACTGGCTCGGCCATTTCGAGGAGAACGGCGTGCGCGTGTCGCCCGAACGAGATGGCATTCGCGTCTCGCTCGGCATGTTCAACACTGCCACCGACATCGATCGCCTGATCGACGTCATCCGCCGGCGAGGGCTCGGACGCCCATCCGTCGCAGCTTGAGTTTGACAAACGATGGGAAGGCAAGAACCATGAAGAAGCTCGTTCAGCTATTGGGACTTCTCCCGGCGCTCCTGGCTGTCAACGCAAGTCCGGCCGCGGCAGCCGACAGCCCGACGCTCGACAAGATCAAATCCAGCGGATCGATCACGATCGGCTACCGTGAGGCTTCGATACCGTTCTCGTACCTCGGGCCGGACCAGAAGCCGATCGGCTTCTCGCTCGATCTCTGCGCGGCGATCGTCGATCGCATCAAGGAGGAGCTGAAGTTGCCCGGTCTGAAGGTCAACTACACGCCGGTAAACTCCTCGAACCGGATTCCCCTGATCCAGAGCGGGACTGTCGACATCGAATGCGGCGGCACCGCCAACGACAAGAAGCGGCAGGAACAGGTCTCGTTCTCGGTCGCAACGTTCGTCAGCCAGCCGCGCTGGCTCGTCAAGGCCGCCAGTGGCGTGAAGACCGCCGGCGATCTGAAAGGCAAGACGGTTGTCGCTACGCAAGGCTCCAACGCAGTAGGTTTCGCGCAGAGCGTCAACGCCAAGGCGCAGCTCGGCCTCAACATCGTCCAGGCCAAGGACCATGCGGAGTCCTTCCTCATGCTGAACACCCGCCGTGCCGTCGCCTTCATGGAGGACGATATCCTTCTCGCCGGGCTCAAGGCTGCGGCGCCGAATCCGGACGCGCTCCTGTTCCTTTCCGAGGGTTACGCGAAGATCTACTATGGGCTGATGTTCACCAAGGGCGACGCCGGCTTCAAGAGGCTCGTCGACGACGTTCTCTCCAAGCAGATGGCATCCGGCCAATTCGAGAAGACCTACGCGAAATGGTTCACCAGGCCGATCCCGCCCAAGGGTGAGAACCTCGCATTCCCACTCACCGACGAGTTGATGGAGCGGATCGCACATCCCAGCGATGCCGTCGACTGATTGACGGAGCTGATCGTCCCGGAAAGTCATCCTCGTCCGCACCTGCAACCCGGAGGCTCGCGATGTTCGGAGTGCTTTTTGAACAGGCGGCAGACGGCCAGCGCTATATCGACTGGCTTCTGTCGGGTCTCGGTTGGACCCTGGCTCTGGCCTTCTTCGGCTGGTGGATCGCCTTCGGTATCGGCGTGTTCGTCGGCGTGGGCCGCACGGTCCAGAATCGTTTCATCTCGATTCCGGCCCGGCTCTACGTCGAGATATTCCGAAACATCCCTGTCCTGGTGCAGATGTTCCTCTGGTACTTTGTTTTCCCGGAGGTGGTGCCGGCCACGCTCGGAAATGCCATCAAGCAGATGCCGCCGCCTTGGGCATCGTTCTTCCCGGCACTCCTTTGCCTGGGACTCTACACGGCGTCTCGGATAGCCGAGCAGGTCCGGGCCGGCATCGAAGCGCTTCCTAAGGGGCAGATCGAGGCCGCCAATGCTCTCGGCCTCAGCGGCTACCTCACCTATCGCTACGTCGTCGTGCCGCAGGCTCTGCGCCTGATCGTGCCGAGCCTCACCAGCGAGGTGATGGGAATATACAAGAACACCTCTGTCGCACTCACGATCGGCTTGATGGAGCTGACCGCACAGGCGCGCCAGATCAGCGAGGCAACGTTCCAGACATTCTCGGCATTCGGCGCGGCGACGATCATCTATCTTTGCCTGGCGCTGGTTGCGTATCAGATCATGACGCTCATCGACAAGGCCTTCAGGATTCCGGGTAGCGCCCCGGTGAAGCTCACTGCTGAACAGGATCTCGCCGCCGACATGCAGCAAGGCAGCGCTCTGCCTGGCGCCATGGAGACCGTGAAATGAATACCCTCGATTTCTCGATCGTCGCGCAGTCGTGGCCTTATCTCTGGTCGGGCCTGCTCTTCTCGCTTTCGCTCACGGCGGCCGCATTCGCCATCGGCATGGTGCTCGGAACCTGTCTTGCGCTGGTACAGCACTTCGAGGTCCCGGTGTTCGCGCAGATCGTTCGCGGCTACGTCGCGATCATCCGGTCGATCCCGTTGATCCTGGTTCTCTTCTGGTTCTTCTTCCTGGTGCCGATCGTGCTTGGGCACCTGAGCGGCAACGGCCGCCCGGTCCCGATCGGGGCGACCTACACGGCGTTCATCACCTTTGGCTTGTTTGAAGCCGCCTACTACTCCGAGATCATCCGCGTCGGACTGCGGGCCGTGAACAAGGGGCAGTTCGAGGCCTGCCAGGCGCTCGCGCTGTCGACCTACGACACCTACCGCCATGTCGTCCTGCCGCAAGTCTTTCGCGTGGCGAGCCCGATCATCCTGAGCCAGACGATCATCCTGTTTCAGGACACGTCTCTCGTTTACGTGCTGTCGTTGACGGATCTTCTGGGCGCGGCTTCCAAGCTCGCACAGCTCAATGGACGTCTCGTCGAGATGTACCTCGTCGTCGCGGTGGCCTACCTCGTCATCAGCTCGGTGGCCTCCCAGTGCGTCGCCACCCTTCGCAAGCGATATGGCCTTGCCACGGCACGATGATCATCGGGATACCAAACGGCCTCGTATTTGGGAGACGAACATGCCTCAAGCGACTGTCAGCAATGCCACGCAGCCCAGTGCAATCGTGCTCGTCGAGAACGTGATGAAGCGATTCGGCGCATTCAATGCGCTGAACGACGTCAATCTCAGGGTCGGCAAGGGCGAGAAGATCGTGCTGTGCGGCCCTTCGGGCTCCGGCAAGTCGACGCTCATCCGGTGCATCAACCATATCGAGAAACACGACGGCGGCAGGATCGTCGTCGACGGTGTCGAATTGAGCAACCGCATGGCCGACATCAACAGCGTGCGCTGCGAGGTCGGGATGGTCTTTCAGAGCTTCAACCTCTTTCCGCACCTCACGGTCGCCGAGAACTGCATGCTGGCTCCGATGAAGGTTCGCGGCATCTCGCAGGCGGAAGCGCGCGATCGCGCACTCGGCTTGCTGCGGAAGGTCCGCATCCAGGATCAGGCGGACAAGTATCCCGCACAATTGTCGGGTGGCCAGCAGCAACGCGTCGCCATCGCGCGGGCGCTGTGCATGCAGCCCAAGATCATGCTGTTCGACGAACCGACGTCCGCTCTCGACCCCGAGATGGTCAAGGAAGTGCTGGACACCATGGTCGAGCTGGCACGAGATGGAATGACGATGGTCTGCGTGACGCACGAGATGGGATTCGCCCGCGAGGTCGCCGATCGGGTCGTCTTCATGGATCGCGGAAGCATCGTGGAAGAAGCGGATCCGGAGACATTCTTCCGGGCTCCGCGCACGGAACGGGCGAAGGGCTTCCTGAACCAGATCATCCACTAGAATTCCGCTCGGCCGAGACCAAGCGCCGTCGGTGACGGGCACCTGCTCGGCGCGTTCGTCCACGGTCCTCCGCTTCGAGACATATTGCCATTAGACTCCCCGCCGCAAACGTGGAGAATACCCCTGCACGTCACGTGCGCAGTGCACACCAAGATGCGCCAGGGGAAACAAAATGCCGGCTGCCTTCCCGTCGTCCCTACCCACCATCCCGACCGCTCCTTTGACCGCCCGGATGCGCAACGCGTTGCGCGCGATCGTCGGCGAGAAGGGCCTGATCGAGGACGAGCACGGCAAGCAGCCGTTCGTGACGGATTGGCGCGGATTGCTGGTTGGCGGCGCGGGCGCCGTCGTTCGTCCTGGCAGCACCGAGGAAGTCTCCAAAGTCGTCCGGCTTTGCCATGAGCACGGCGTCGCGATCGTGCCGCAGGGTGGCAACACCGGTCTGATGGGCGGGGCCACGCCCTGGCCGGCGCACACCGGTATCGTGCTGTCGCTCGGCCGCATGAACCGCGTGCTGGACGTCGATGCCGTCGGTTACGCGATGACGGTCGAGGCCGGCTGCGTTCTCCAGACGCTTCAGGAGACCGCAAGCCGTCACGACAGGTTCCTGCCGCTCAGCCTTGGCGCCCAGGGCTCATGCATGATCGGCGGCAACCTGTCGACCAACGCCGGCGGCGTGCAGGTGCTCCGCTATGGCAATGCGCGCAATCTCGTCTTGGGGCTCGAAGTCGTGCTGGCCAACGGGGACATCTGGGACGGACTGCGTGCGCTCAAGAAGGACAACACGGGCTACGACCTCAAACACCTTTTCATGGGCGCCGAGGGAACGCTGGGCATCATCACGAAGGCCGTCCTCAAGCTGTGGCCGGCGCCGAAGGACGTCTGCACGGCGTGGCTGGCGATCCGCGATCCGCGCGCGGCGCTGGAGATCCTGTCCGAAGCCCATGCCGCATCAGGGGACAATGTCGGCTCCTGCGAGCTGATGAGCCGCAGCGCCATCGACATGGTGCTGCGCCATATTCCCGGCACCCAGGATCCTCTCAAGGCGGACACGCCATGGTACCTCCTGCTTGAATGGTCGTCCTCGCGGGCCCGGCAGGACGGGACCGAGGGCATGACCGAGAAGCTGGAGCAGTTTCTCGCCGATCAGCTCGAGGCCGGCCGCGTGCTCGACGCGGCATTGGCGCAGACGGTCGGTCAATCGCGCAACATGTGGCGCATCCGGGAAAGTGTCGCCGAGGCCTCCCGTGCCGAGGGGCCGGGACTGAGCTACGACGTGTCGGTGGCCATCTCCAGGATTCCCGGGTTCATCGACCAGGGGCTGAAGGCCGTGTTCGACATTCTTCCGACCATTCGCCCCTATCCTTTGGGGCACATCGGCGACGGCAATCTGCATTTCTCGTTCATGGGCCCCAAAGGCATGGATCAGCAGACGCTGACCCAATATTCGTCCGCCATCACGCGGGCCGTAAACGATCTCATCACTTCCATGGGCGGCTCGATCTCGGCGGAGCACGGCATCGGCATCGACAAGCTCGACGAGCTCAGTCACTACCGCTCGAAGACCGAGCTCGACATCATGCGCACCATCAAGCGCGCGCTCGATCCGCAAAACATCATGAATCCAGGCAAGGTGCTGCGGCTGTGATCGACGCCGGATAGCCTCGTCTACAACGATGCCTGCCTTCGCGCGACCTCCACGCGGGCGCCGTAGTCGGACTGGCCTACGGAGAAGTGAAAAAGACTGAGAGCGTCTCCGGTCAGGACCGCGTCGCCGGACGTGAGATGATTGAGGCCAACCCAGCCATCGCGCATCCAGACCACCCCGGGCTTGACGTCGTCGGTGACGCAGGCCTTTGCCGCGAACTCGCCCCGCTGATTGTAAATCCTGATCGCATCCCCGTTGCTGAGCTGACGCGCCTCTGCATCCACCGGCGATATCCAGAGTTGCGGGGCGACATTGTGCTTTGCCAATGCCGGGAGAGCCTGGCCCTCGTCATAGAACGAATGAAAATGTGTCAGCGTCCTTCCGAAGCTCAGCGACAACGGATAGGACGAAGCCTGGTCGCCGCCGTGCACCGGAAGCGGCGGAAGCCCGAGCCTTGCCGCCTGCGGCGAGCAGAATTCGATCTTCCCGGACGGTGAATCGAATTTCCGATCCGCATAGGCGACCGCGGGCACGTTAAGAGGCAAAAAGCCACCGGCAGCGCGCAGCGACGCAACAGTCGCATGGCCGGTTGTCGTGTCATTCAAGATGACATCGATCACCTCTTCGATCGACGCCCACGGAAAGAAGTCAGCAAGCCCGAGGGAGTCTGCCAAAGAACTCAGGATTTCATAGATCGGGCGCGTCTCTCCCTCCCGTTCCAGTGCGCGCTCCATCAGATAGAGGTGCGTGTTCGTCACCTTAAATCCCAATTCCTCGAGCCAGGCGGTTCCAGGCAGCAGCACATCGGCGAAACGCCGCGCCGTTTCATTCATGAACAGATCGACGCAAACGACCAGACCCGTCTTGTCGAGACCATGGGAGATTTCACCGGCGTCCGCGAAGGACGACAGCATGTTGGTCCCCAGCAGGAGCAAAACCTTGAGCTGCCCGTCGGACAAGGCCTTTGCGATGTCGGGCATTTGATTGGCAACATAATTGCCCGGCGCGCGTGCCACACCCGTATTCAGATTGCACATGGCCGCACTGTGGGCGCCATGACGTGGGCCGAGACCGCCGCCTGCAACCCCAAAATTGCCGGTCAACGCCGGCAGACAGCTGATCGCACGCGCCGCGTGCCAGCCGTTGGCACTCTTGTGCATGGAGCTGCCGCCGAGAAGGATCATGGCTGGTCGCGTGGACGCGTACGCTCTGGCGAACGACGCAATCTGGCCTTCCTCAAGACCGGTCTCGGCTGCTGCCCAGGCCGGCGTGAAGGGCAGAACGTGAGACGACAATTCCGCGAAGCCGACGGTATGCGCTTCGATGAACTCAGAGTCATAGAGCTTTTCAGTGACGATGACGTGCATGACGGCCAAAGCGAACGCAGCGTCCGATCCAGGGCGGATCAGGAAAACTTCATCCGATTGAGCCGCCGCTTCCGTTCTCCTTACATCGATCGTGATGACTTTTGCCCCGCGACGCCGAGCCGCGACGATATGACGGGCGGTATTGGGCTGACTCGAAATGTTCGCGCCCCAAAGCACGATCATGTTCGAGTTCTCAGCCATATCCTCCTTGGTATTGACCTTGAGCGCGCCCGTCAGACCCACTCCAAAACCGCCAAGCCCCCAACAGACCATTGCAGGATGCCAGTTCTGGCATCCATACATATGCGCGAAACGCTGCATCAACTGCACCGTCACGGCACTGCCCACGGTGAAGCCGCCATGCCCCGCCCATAGACCCACCGCCTCGGGCCCAGCCGACCGCATCCGCTTCGCCATGAAATCCAGCGCCTCGTCCCAGCTTACCCGGCGCCAGATGTCGGTGCGGCGATCGTCGCGAATCTGGGGGTAGAGCAGTCGCTTCGGATTGCCGAAGATCTCGCTGGTCGCGCGCCCGCGAACGCAAAGAAACCCGGCACTGTCCGGATTATCCTTGTCTCCGCTCAGCGTCTTGAGCCGACCGCTCTCGACCTCAACCTGCATTCCGCAAAACGTCGGGTGGCAGTTCATCGGACACATGGTGCGGACGATCTTCGCATCGACAGCCGACATGAGCGAGCCCTCCCGGTCTCATTCCCGAGATGATCTTATCAGAGACGGGATAGGTCGGCAGCCCCAATGAGTTCCCCGTTCGCGCCGCTACGGCCGTATCGTCATGTTCTCCGGCGGACGCCGGTGACACACGACCAAGTCCGCTACGGCGCCTCCATCGCACTAACCCACGGCTTCATTCGCCGTTGTTATTCGACATGCCAGCGCTATTGTGCGCGGGCGGCGCAGCCGCGGCATTCATCCAATAGTTCAGATTATGGGAGAATCGCATGAAATTCATTACAACCTGGAGTGTACCTCAAGGCACCTTCAATGCAGCCGTCAGCCGTTTTCTGGAAACCGGCGGAGCGCCACCCGAAGGCGTCAAGATGCTGGGCCGGTGGCATGGCATGAACGGACAGGGATTTGCGATCTCTGAATCGAGCGATCCAAAGGCGATGTATCGCTGGCTCGCACAGTGGGCTGACCTGCTCCCATTGACCGTCACACCCTGTCTGGAGGATGGCGACGCGGGCGAAGTGATGGCCTCGCTGCCCAAGCGCTAATCGTCAATCCTCATGTCGCTGCCGCTGAAGACCGGCGGCAGTGACATCCCCGGCAGGTCTAAAATGTCGATCTGTCCGGCCGAAGGCGTGGCCGTTTCCGTGGCGGCTTACAACGAATGTGTTTGCGGGTATTTCGATAGGGCCGTCAGTGACGGCCGCGATTCCTTTAGCGCTCAGGTGGCGGGCGTGGAATCACCCATTGCTCGAGGCGATCGATTGATGCCTCCCGTTCATGCTGGCCCAGCCAAACCGTAAAGAGAACCAGCGCGGCGGCGAGAGCCCCGATGCCGAAATACAGGTTCCTCATGCGCGTTTGAATGCACAGCGCCGGAAATGGTTCCACGCATCACGACTTGCACCGCGCCGCTCCACGAGGAGCGAAGCGACGAAGCAATCCAGACGGCCTCCGCGGGTAACGTCTAGATTGCTTCGCGGAGCCCGTCATCGGGACTTCGCTTCGCGCGCACGGTTGCTCGCAATGACCGCAACCTACGGTCTGATCGTCATGTTCTCCGGCGGCCCCGCCTTCCGCAGCGGCTCGGCCAGCCTCGCGAACTCGCACAGCAGCGACCGCGTCTTCCGGGGATCGACGATCTCCTCGACCCAGAATTTTTCGGCGGAGCGGAACGGCGAGCGCAGCTTGTTCAGCCGTTCCTGGATCTCGTTGAGCTTGCCCGCCTTGTCCTCGGCCGCATCGATGTCGGCGCGGTAGGCGGCTTCGATGCCGCCTTCGAGCGGCAGCGAGCCCCAATAGGCTGACGGCCAGGCGTAGCGGATCGAGAAGCGGTCGGCCGGCTGATGCACCACGCCGGCGACACCGAAGGCATTGCGCAGGATCACAGTGCACCAGGGCACGGTGGTCTGGTTGACCGCGGCCATGGCGCGGACGCCGTGGCGGATGGTGGCCGCCTTCTCGGCATCGAGGCCGATCATGAAGCCCGGGCAGTCCATAAGATAGACGATCGGCAGGTGGAAGGTTTCCGCGAAGTCGACCCAGCGCACCACCTTCTGGCACGCATCCGCGGTCCACGAGCCGCCATAGTGAAAGCTGTCGCTGGCAAGCACCATCACCGCCCTGCCCTCGAGCCGGGCGAGACCGACGATGATTGGCTTGCCGAAATTCTTGGCGACCTCGAAGAACGAGCCCTTGTCGACGACCTGCTCGACGATCGGCCGCATCTTGTAGACCTGCTTGCGGTTGCGCGGCACCGCATTCATCAGGGCTTCTTCGGTGCGCTCCGGATTGTCGGTGCAGGGCAAGGTCGGCGGCAGTTCGTAGACCGATGACGGCAGGTAAGAGAGGAAACGCCGCGCGCAGGCGAACGCCTCTTCTTCCGTATCGACGGCGTGATCGACCGCGCCGGCGCGGGTCTGGATGTCGGCACCGCCGAGCTCCTCCTTCGAGAGGTCCTGCCCGAGCGCCTTCACCACCGGCGGCCCCGCGACGAACATCGCGGACTTCCGGGTCATGATGGAATAGTGGCTGGCGGCAAGGCGCGCCGCGCCCAAGCCCGCGACCGAGCCGAGACCGAGCGCGACGACCGGCACGCGCGACAAATTCTCCGTCGTGAAGCGATACCAGCGCGTGCCGCCGATGCCGCCCGGCAGATTGGCCGCGCCCTTGGTCTCGATGGTCTTGACCGAGCCGCCACCGCCGGAGCCCTCGATGATGCGGACGATGGGCAGACGGAAGTCGTGCGCCATCTCCTCCGCCATCAACGGCTTGGCCGAGATCGACGCATCGGCCGAGCCGCCGCGGACGGTGAAATCGTCGCCGACCACGACGACCGTGCGGCCTTCGACGCGCGCGCGGCCGAACACGCAGTTCGCCGGCGTCAATTTCTGCAGCTCGCCGCTGGAATCGTACTCACCGATGCCGGAGACGGCACCGATCTCGTGAAAGCTGCCGCTGTCGATCAGTCTGTCGATACGCTCCCGAACAGTCAGTCGGCCCTGGTCATGCTGACGCTTGACCTTGTCAACGCCGCCCATCTCCCGCGCGAAGGCTTCGCGCCGGGCGAGCTCGTCGAGTTCCGGCTTCCAGTTCATTCACTCCCTCCGAATTGATCGGCTTGTTATTGTTATGCACGGCCATTGCGACCGGTTTGCGCGAGATGCKGTTGTTGAAGACATCACCTTCGGCGCCCTCCATCAGGCTTCCGAGCGAGCGGCCGAGCGCGACCATCAACGGCGCGACTTCCGCATGCAGACGTTGCTCGTCATACATCGACGACAACAGCCCGATCGTGATGACGACGAAGGTCTGGTATTGCGGCGACCAGATCGGCACCGCGAGGCCGTTGATGTGCGGGCTCCACAGGCCGCAGGCCGTGACATAACCGCGCTCGAGCAACGACTGCCTGTTGGCCTCGATGCGGGGCCGCAGGATCTTTGCAGCTTCGGGCGCTTCCCGTTCCATGTCCGTAATGAAGGCATCGCCGACTTCACGCGCTAGCGCCGCCGTGTAGGCCGCGCCCGCGGCCGTCGAGGCCATCGAGATGCGGCTGCCGGTGCCCTCGTGCAGGCCGAGCGCCGAGGCCGAGCGCGCGAACTGGAGATAGACCAGATGGAAGCGATCGGGGACGACGAAGCCGACAGTGCCTGGCAATTGCTCGGCGACTTCCTGGAGCCGCTGCCGGATCATGCTGCGCAGCTGCGCGCCCTTCATCATCGAGGCGCTCATCGCCACCGCGCTCGGGCCGATGCGATATTTCTGGTCGCGCGGCAGGTACACGAGTTGCCCCATCCGCGTCAGCGTGTGCGTGAGCCGCGACACCGTCGAGCGCGGCAGGCCGCAGCGATTTGAAATCTCGAGATTGCCGAGTCGGGCCTCATGGCCCTCGAAGCATCGCAACACGTCGAACGCGCGCGACACCACCTGGATGACATCACCCTCGCCGGCATCGCCAGCGAGCGCACCTTGCCTGCTTAACCGCTCCGATCGTCGTCCCATGTTCCCTACCGTTCGTTCCGCTCTGCGGAATTAAATTCCACTTGCAGACGACGCTACCTCAGGCATTTTGCAACGACAACAAAAAGGCGATGGCATGCCAGAAATTAAGATCGTCACGGAGGTCGCGGGTCGCATCTGCGCAACTCCCGTGCAAGTTGGAGGAACCGTTGCGGATGGCGATGACGTTGTAGTCGTCGAAGCCATGAAGATGGAGATACCTGTGCCCTCGCCCGCGAGCGGCACGATCAAATCGCTGCTGGTCAAGCTCGACGATGTCGTCGCCGAAGGACAGGCGATCGCGATCGTCGCGAACTGACTGCATTATCCGTGGCTTCCGCGACAATCTTTCTGCCTCATCGCCGCGTTCGCGGTACGGCGTTGCCATCGCCTGATCGCGATGACATGATCCGTTTCAAACAAAAAACTGTTTCAAACAAAGAATGAAACTCTTCGCGGCAAACGCGAGGATCATTGGAGGGAAACATGCTTCGTGGGCTGACCATGCTCGCGCCTGCCTTGGTTGCGGGCATTTCTTTTGCGTCTACAAGCTATGCAATCGCCGAAGACATCAAGCTGCCGGCGACATTGACGTTCACCGCCTATGACACCGGCACCGCCGGCTTCAACATCGCGGTCGGCGTCGGCAAGATGATGAAGGACAAATACGGCACCGATGTGCGCGTGCTGCCCGCAGGCAACGACGTCGCGCGGCTTGCACCATTGCGCGCCAAGCGCGCGGCGTCATCGGCGATGGGATCGGGTACCTATTTCGCGCAGGAAGGCGTGTTCGAGTTCGGCTCGAAGGAATGGGGCCCGCAGCCGCTCCAGATCATGCTCTCGAGCGTCGATTGCAATTGCGGTTCGCTTGGGGTCGCAGCCGATAGCGGCGTGAAAGATCTGAAAGACCTGAAAGGCAAGCGCGTCGGCTTCGTCGTCGGCTCGCCCGCGCTGAACCAGAACTCGCTCGCAGTGCTCGCCTTCGCAGGCCTGACACAGAAGGACGTCAAGGTCGTCGAGTTCGCGAGCTACGGCGCGATGTGGAAGGGCCTAATCAACAACGACACCGACGCCGCCTTCGGCACCACCATCACCGGCCCCGCCAAGGAAGCCGAGACCTCGCCGCGCGGTCTGGTCTGGCCGCCGCTGCCCGCCAAGGACAAGGAAGGCTGGGCGCGAATGCAGAAGGTCGGCTCGTTCTTCTTCCCGCAGACGGCAACTTGCGGCGCCGGCATCACACCGGACAAGCCGATCGAGCTCGGCAACTACCCCTATCCGATCTTCGTCGCCTATGCCTCGCAACCGGCCGATCAGATCTATGCGATGACCAAGTCGATGATCGTGAGCTATGACGCGTACAAGGACTCCGCGCCCGGCGCCGGCGGGTTGGCCGCCGACCGGCAGACCAAGAACTGGGTGGTGCCCGTGCATCCCGGCGCAGTGAAGGCCTTGAAAGAAGCCGGGCAATGGTCTGACGCGCAGGACGCCCACAACAACAAGCTGTTCAAGCGACAGGACGTGCTTGGTGCGGCGTGGGCGGATTACGGCAAGTCCAATCCGCCGTCGGACGAAAAGGCCTTCCTCGAGGGCTGGATGAAGGCGCGCGCCACGGCGCTGGCCAAGGCCGACATGCCGAACGGGTTTGACTGACCGTCAAGCTGCCTGCCGCAGAACTGTTTGAGGAGAGCGCCGATGTCAGAGACTGCGGCAGCGCCGGCGACGAAGGTTGAGTTCGCAGATCCGCATCTCGGCGCCGCCGCCGATCTGCAGGAAGCCGAGGTCACGCGCGTCCGTACGCTGAAGGGTGCGTGGCGCTGGGTGCTGATGACGGCCACCGCGGCCACCATTCTGTTGTGTGTGAACCAGCAATTCTCGCTGCGCTTTTTCATCGACTACACCCAGCTCAACACCGAATATTTCTACCTGCTGATCGCGCTGATGCTGCCGTTCACCTTCCTGATCTTTCCGGGGTCGGAGAAGGCTCCGCTCGACCGCATCCCCTGGTATGACCTGCTGCTGTTCGCGGCGACCTTCGGTTCGGCGATCTGGCTGATGCTCAACATCCGCAAGGCCGCGCAATTCGGCTGGGAGTTCGATGGCGCGCCTGCCAACGTCATCGCCGCCGGGCTGGTGATGTGGTTCGTGCTGATGGAGGCGCTGCGTCGGACCGGCGGCTGGAGCCTGCTGCTCAGCGTGCTGCCCTTCACGCTCTATCCGCTGTTTGCGGACTCTTCCTGGCTCGGGCCGTTCCGCGGCACGCAATCGACGCTGGCACAGACCACGTCCTATCACATGCTCTCCGGTGAGAGCCTGCTCGGCATTCCCATCCAGGCGTTTGCCGACACCGTGATCGGCTTCCTCGTCTTCGGCACCGCGCTGATGATGACGGGCGCGGGCAAATTCTTCATCAACATCGCCTTCGCGATGTGCGGCACCTTCCGCGGCGGCGCGGCAAAAGTCTGCGTGTTCGCCTCCGGCCTGCTCGGCACCGTCGGCGGCAGCATCGTCTCCAATGTTCTGACCGCCGGAACGATGACGATCCCCGCGATGAAGAAGACGGGGTTCACGCCGTCCTATTCCGGCGCGATCGAGGCCTGCGCCTCGACCGGCGCCGTGCTGGCGCCGCCGGTGCTGGGCGCCACCGCCTTCGTCATGGCGCAGTTCATGAACACCGGCTATGCCGACGTCGCGCTCGCCGCCACCATCCCCTCGATCCTCTATTATGTCGGCCTGTTCGCGCAGGTCGACGCCTATGCCGCCCGCCACAAGCTGAAGGGCCTGCCGCGCGCCGAGCTGCCGCGCTTCTGGGACGCTTTCAAGGAGGGCTGGTACTATCTCTTCGTGATCGTCGTGCTCGTGGTGATGCTGCTCTACTTCAAGCGCGAGAGCCACGCGCCGTTCTATGCCTCCGTGCTGCTCGTGATCCTGCATCAATGGTCCGGGCCGGCGCGCTGGAAGCACGGCAATACGCTGGTGCTCGCCGGTTCGATCGCGGCAACGGCTGCGATGTTCTGGTTCGGCGTGCTCAACGCCGCGCTGTGGGGCATGTGCCTGCTGGCCGCACTGAACGAATTCTTCCCCGGCAAGAACTGGGGCGGCGCGCGCTGGCTGCATTTCCTCGAACTCAACGGCAAGACCTTCGTCGAGCTGATCGCGATCCTCGCCGGCTGCGGCCTGCTGATCGGCGCCTTCTCGCTCACCGGCGTGATCTCGAGCCTCGCCAACGACCTGCTCAGCATCGCCGGCGGCGATGCCTTCCTGCTGCTGATCATGTGCGCCATCACCAGCCTGATCCTCGGGCTCGGGCTGACCACGACTTCCTGCTACATCTTCCTGGCCATTCTGGTGGCGCCGGCGCTGGAGAAGCTCGGGCTGAACAAGATGGCGGTGCACATGTTCATCTTCTACTGGGGCATGCTGTCCTCGATCACGCCGCCGGTGGCGATCGCCTCCTTCGCGGCGGCCGGCATCGCCGGTGCGCCCGCGATGAAGACGGGCTGGGAGAGCATGTGGGTCGGCAGCATCATCTATTTCATCCCGTTCTTCTTCGTGCTCAATCCGGCGCTGCTGCTTCAGGGCAGCAACCCGTATCTGGAGGCATTCGGGCTGACCGGACTTGCCTGCTTCGGCATCGTCTTCATCTGCGGCGGCATCCAGGGCTACCAGGCTTTTGTCGGCGACCTTCGCGGCGCCGGCCTGATGGAGTGGCCTTTGCGGGTGCTGCTGGTGATCGGCGGCTTCGTCGTGGCCACCCCCGGCGGCGGGATCATGCCGCTGTCGCAGATGCAGGTCACGCTGCTGGGTCTCGCGATCCTCGTGCCCACGGTCTTGATCGCCCTGCTGCTGGTCCGGCGGCAGGCCGTGGTGCCCGACGGGTTGCGCGTGCCCTGATTGCGTTGCACAACAGGGGCGATGACATCACTCTCGCCTCTCGCTTCCGCCTGGACCCGCTCGAAGCCGCCCTTGCTGCGGTTTCTGGGCAATTGTCTCAACGAATTCTCGGCCGAGACCTCCGGCGCCGTCGCCGACTACATCCCCGAGCTGAGCAAGGCCGACCCTGCCCATTTTGGCATCAGCCTCGCGACGCTGGACGGCCATGTCTACGAGGTCGGCGACAGCCGGGTGCCCTTCACCATCCAGTCGATGTCAAAGCCGTTCGTGTTCGCGCTGGCGCTGGACCTCCTGGGCGCCGGCCGCGTCGAGAGCGCGATCGGCGTCGAGCCCTCGGGCGATCCCTTCAACTCGATCCGGCTCAATTCCGAGAACCATCCGTTCAACCCGATGGTCAATGCCGGCGCGATCGCCTGTACCGGGCTGATCTATGACAGCAAGGGCGCGGACGCCTTCGAGCAGATCCGGCTCGCGCTCAGCCGCTTTGCGGGGCGCGATCTCGCCGTGGACGAGGCCGTTTACAGCTCGGAGAGCCAGACCGGCGACCGCAACCGCGCCATCGGCTACCTCCTCAAGACCAATGCGGTGATCTCGGACAATGTCGCCGGCGTGCTCGACGTCTATTTCCGGCAATGCGCGGTGCTGGTCACGGCGCGCGACATCGCGGTGATGGCGGCGACGCTCGCCAATCGCGGCGTCAATCCGGTCACGGGCGAGCAGGTGCTGACGCCCTACGCCATCTCGCGCACGCTGTCGGTGATGACGTCGTCGGGGATGTACGACTACGCCGGCGAGTGGATCTACCGGATCGGCATCCCCGCCAAGAGCGGCGTCGGCGGCGGCATCCTCGCGGCCCTTCCCGCCCGACTCGGGCTCGGCAGCTATTCGCCGAGGCTCGACAAGCATGGCAACAGCGTGCGCGGCATCAAGGTCTGCGAGGCGCTGTCCTCGCATTACGACCTGCACATGCTCAACCGCAGCGACGACGCCCGCAACGCCGTCATCGCCGATTACGACATCGGCAAGAGCCCGTCGCGGCGCGTGCGCCGGCCGCAGGAGCGCGAGATTCTGGCCGGGCATGAGCAGGAGGTGCGGGTCATCGAGCTGGTCGGCACGCTGTCGCTGTCGGCGGTGGACTATGTCTCGCGCAGGCTGGCCGGACAGGCCCGGCCGCAAATCGTGATCTTCGATCTCCACCGCGTCACCTCCACCACGCGCGCCGGGGCGCGGCTCGTTGCCGAGGCGTTCGAGGAGCTGGCAGCGCTGAACGTGACCGTCGTACTGTCGGGGATCAGGCGTGCGTCGAAGGAATGGGACAGCCTGCGGGAATGGACGGCGGAGCTGAAGAACGTCCGCGACTTCTATCTGCTCGACACCGCGATCGAATGGGCGGAAGACCAGATCGTCTACCGTTACGGCGGCTCGATCGATTTCCACGAGACCACGGAGCTTGCCGAACAGCCGCTGCTATCAGGCATGAGCGAGGAAGAGCTGACCGACCTCGCCTCGATCTGCACGATCCGGACCTTTCAATCCGGGGCAAAGATCATCACGACAGGCGACCCCGCCGATTTCCTGTTCTTCCTGCGCAGCGGCGCCGTACATGTCACCCTGCCCGACGGCGTGCGGCTGGCGACGCTGACCGCCGGCATGGCCTTTGGCGAGATGGCGCTGCTGGAGCCGACGCGTTCGGCCGATGTTTTCGCGGACATGGCAGCGACCGCATTCGAGGTGCCGCTGAAGGATTTCGAGCGCTTCCGCAAGCAGCACCCGCGCGCTTCCGAGCGCATCATGCGCAATCTGGCGCAGCTGCTCGCCGACCGCCTGATCGTCGCCAATGCCAAGGTCGACATTCTGACGTCGACGTGAGCGCGCTGATCCGGGTCAGCGGCTCGCGGCTTCGCTCAGCCGTCGCTTGACCTTGGCAGCGCTCGCCTTGAGCAATTCGGACGGCTGCTGGCCGGTCGCGGCGCACAGGCAAGCCCAGTAGTAGATGACGTCGCCGAGCTCATCGACGAGGCCCGCCTTGTCGAGCCAGTCATCGCGCAGCAGCTTCTTGATGTGGTCGGCGACCTCGCCGGATTCGCCGGCGAGGCCGAGCCCGAGATAGGACAGCCGCTCGTTGGATGGATGCTCATCGACTTTCGCAATGCTCGCGGCCCAGACCGCGTATTCATCGATCGTCATCGGCAGACCTCGCCACAGTTTTTGGATCAGCCCACCACTTCCGTGACAGGCTGGAGATCGATTTCAAAAGTCTCCAGAAATTTCGAGGTCATGATGTAGAAGCCGACCGAAAGCTGGAGCTCGACCAGCGCGGCCGGTGTCAGCTTCGATGCGATCGTCTTGAATGTCGCATCCGTCGGCTTCTTCAGCTTCACGATCTCGTCGGTGAAGGCGAGTGCGGCGCGCTGCACCTCGTTGAAGCAGGTCGCGGCCTGCCAGTTCTCCAGCGCTTCGTTCTGCTCGTCGGTGACGCCGACATTCTTGCCGATGCGCTTGTGCGCGACGATCTCATACGGCGCCTCGCACAAAATGCCGGTGCGGGTGATCGCGAGCTCGCGCACGATGGGATCGAGCTCGCCCTTGTGGCGGATGGCTCCGCCGAGCCGGCAGTATTGCTCAAAGTAGCTCGGCGAGTGCGCCATCATGCGGAAGATGTTGGCGTTGCGGTTCTTGTCGAGAATTTCGCGGGTGCGGTCGGACGCCTTGATCGGGTCGCTGTAGTTGATGCGGGCCATCAGTCACCTTGGGTCTTGATCTTGTTGTCGTTTTTTCGAGCAGAGGTCCCAAGAGTATTCTCGCACCGGCCCAAGAGCAACATCGTCGCGTGAGGTCATCCCCCTTGTGCGGGGGCCTTCGGCACCGGGAATGGCGTCGAATCGGCGAAGCGCCTGACGATGTTGGTCACCAGCAGGGCTGCCACGTTGTTGTAGCCGTCGACGGGCAACGCGCCGATGAAATTCATCGAGCCGACGGAGAACACCGCGCCGCCATTCGGTGTCTCGAAAAAGGTCAGGTCGGAGCGGATGATGTCCTCGCGCGATGCCGGCCAGGTATGGTCGTAGCGCTCTTCGTTGACGGGCTGATAGGTCGGATCAGTGAGGACTGCGCGGCCGACGATGATCGCATGATGCGGGGTGCCAAGGCGCGTGTCCGCCCGATCCAGCTCGTGACCCGCCGCGCCGCCGCCCATGAAGCCGCGCTCGCCAAGCTTGGCACCGGGCTTCGCCAGATCCTCGATCCCCTCGCGCATGAAGGCGACGCGGGAATCGAGAATGCCATCGAGGAAGGTGTAGGGGAAACCCATATACTCCCCTTGCGTGCTGAAGCCGACGCCGACCAGCGCCTGCGGCGGGCGGCCGAGCCGACGCCAGAGGCCGCCATAGGACCCGTCGAACGCGTGATAGCTCTCGCCGGGCAGCGTTTCCCAGAGCCGGATGCCGCCCTCGGCGCGGCGCAGCTCGAAAGCCCAGGTGCCTGTCGCATGCGGCACCACTTTCCAGTAGAAGCCGTTGCCGCCGAGATACATGAAGCGGCCGCCATTGCCGAGATAGGCGCCGAGCGCGTCGAGCGTCTCATGGGTGTGATATTCCGGATGCTGCCCGGTCAGAACCACAGAATATTTCGACAGCAGATCGACGCCTTCGGCATGGACGTCGTGATCGGTGATGACTTCGAAGTCGATACCCTTGCGGGTCAGCAGATCGGTGATGGCGCTGTCGGCGGAGATCCAGTAGAGGCCGGAACCGTAGTCGCTGGGATCGACCAGATGGATCTGGTTCACACGCTTGTCGATCAGCGGCCGGCGCATCGTCGACATCACCACGCCGCTGCCGTCAGAGTGGAAGTTGTAGGGCGAGACGCCGTACTCGGGATGGCCGTCCGGCGCCTGCGCCAGCGCGCCCCAGGCCAGCGAGCGCTCCGTGATCAGGGCTTGCCTGCCCTTCTTCTGATACTGGCTGTAAACCGTGTAACTGAAGGTCGGCGCGAGAAAAGCCACCTTGGCCTGCGATCCCGGTATCCGGGCGCGGACATAGAAGACGATGTTGTCGCGCGTGCCATCCTTTTCGAGATGCAGTGCGTAGACGCCGCTCTTCCAGTCCTCCGGCACGGTGAAGGTCAGCGACGGCTGCCAGCCGGAATCGCCGATATCGTCGTCGTGGAAATGGATCGCACCCCAGAGCTTGGGTTCTTCTGTCCAGCGATGCGTCACGCCGCCGGTCCAGCGCGACCCCGTCATCGCGCGCGTCGGCAAATTGATGCAGGTGCCGTGCGCCTTGGCAGCGCCGATATCGGTCGCGGAGTCGGTCGGAATGCCGATGGAAAAATCCCATTCGGCGATGGACGGAGCCGCCGTTCCAGAAGCCTGCGCGGCGATGATGCCGTCAAGGTCGGTGCTGCCATCGGTGATACGCGGCCGTTCGATCTTGCCGTTGAAATGGTGGACTACGCCCCGGCCTGCGCGCTCCGCCGCAATCGCCGCCGTCCCCGTGCCGGCCAACGCGGCCTTTGGCGCGCCCAGCGATTTCGTCGCGCGCTCGTCGCGATCGAGCCTGATCTTGCGCGGTGCCTGTGCGATCGCCAACGATCCGGTTGCCGGGTCGAACACGCACGCGATGTCGTGCCACGCCCGCTCAGTGAGCCCGACGCCGGTCTCGACCTCGATGGTGCCCCCGCCAGTCACGAGCCGGACGAAAGCGCCCGCCTTGCCGACGCCGAGCGTCATTGAGCCGCCTGCGCCGGCCCAATTCAGCACGGCCTGCTGGCCCGCGGCCAGCAAGGTCGGCCAGACAGTCGCGGCAAAGGCGATCGGGCCCGCCGGCAGCGTCAGCGCCGATACATCGACCCATGAGCCCTTGGCGATGGTCTGCTCGATGCCATCGTGCTGGCCTTCCAGGTCCCACTTGACCGGAATCTCGCGATAGCCTGGTCCCCTGGGATTCGGGTCGCCACAGATGATGCGGGCGATCCGCGCCGAATAGCGGCCGCCGCCCTTGATCGCAATCATGAAGTTGATGTCGTCGCCGGAGCGCACGCTCCAGCGGTCCGCATAACCGGTGATCGGAAGCATCGAAAATCCCTCTTCAGGCGCCGCGCACGTTCCAGAACAACGGCAGGCCCTTGAGCATGCCCGTCAGGCTCTTCTTGTAAGCCGTCGGCTGATAGAAGACACCAAGCGGAACATAGGGAACATCGATGAAGCACTGCTTCTGCATCTCGACGCCAATCTTCGTCTGCGTGGCGGCATCGGGCGCGGCGAACCAGGCATCCCGGAGCTGCTCCAGCTTCTCGCTCTTTGCCCAGCCGAAGGTCGCCTTGTCACCGCTGCCGCGGATGAAGTTATGCGCCGAGGGGTTCAGCTGCGTGACGCCCGCAGAATATGTGCAGAAGGCGCTATATCCGCCCTTGTCCGGTGTCTCGCGGTTGCCCATGCGCCGCAGCATCGAGCCCCAATCCATCGCCGCGTAGTCGACATTGAAACCGAGCTTGCGGAACAGATCGGCCGCGACTTCGCTCATCTGCCCGATGACAGGGAAATCGCCCGGCGCCATCAGCAGCACTTTCTCGCCTTTGTAGCCGGCGTCCTTGATGGCCTTAGCCGCGGCGGCGATATCCCGGGGGCCGTTCAGCGCGTCCATGCCGGCATCGTTCGCCATGATGCCGCCGGGCGCGAAGAAGCCGACCTTGTCGCGCCAGAGACTGGTGTCGTCGCCCGCAACCGCGGACATGAATTCCTTCTGGCTGATGGCGGAGAGCACCGCGCGGCGGATGGCCGGGTTGTCGAACGGCGGCTGCGTATGGTTGAAGCGCAGCACGCCGACATTGCCGATGGGGTCGAGCAGTTCGACAGTCAGCGTCTTGTTGCCCTTCAGCTTCGGCAACAGGTCGACGATGGGCTGATCCCACCAGTCGATCTCCCCCTGCTGAAGCGCAGCCGCGGCCGTCGCGGGGTCCGGGATGACCTGCCACTCGACCCGGTCGAAATGCGCGATCTTCGGACCGGCGAGCAGGCTCGGCGTCCCCTCGGGGCGCGGCACGTAGCCATCGAAACGCGTATACACCAGGCGCGCGCCGGGCACGTGCTGATCGGCCTGGAATTTGAACGGACCGGAACCGATCAGCTCCTTGACCGGCGTGACGCTGTCGGTCTGCGCAAGACGTTCCGGCATGATGAAGGCGATGATGGCACCGACCTTGCCGAGCGCTTCCGGCAACAGCGGAAACGGTGACTTCAGACGCCAGCGCACGGTCTTGTCGTCAGGCGCCGAGAGTTCGTCCACCAAATTGAAGAGCGAATTGCCGAAGGCATCGCGCGCGGCCCAACGTTTCAGGCTCGCCACCACATCGCGCCCGCGTACGGGCTCTCCGTCGTGGAATTTCAAGCCGTCGCGCAACGTCATCGTCCAGAGCTTGCCGTCGTTCTCGATGGTATGGCCAGCGACCATCTGCGGCTGAACCTGGAATTTCTCATCGACGCCGTAGAGCGTGTCCCAGATCAGGAAGCCATGGTTGCGGTTGACGAGGCCGGTCGTGATCATCGGATCGAGGATAGCCGCATCGGCCTGCGGCACGAAGCGCAGCACGCGCGAACCTTGCGCGCGGGCCAGCCGCGGCATCGCAAGACTAGAGCCCAGGGCGACGCCGAGACCGGCGCCCAGTGTGGATCGGAGCAGGTCTCGACGGCGCATGCTATGGTCTCCTCAAGGGGTTACGCAGATGGACGTGTCTCGGCAAGCTTGGCCTCGGCGCTGAGCAAGGTCCGCGCGAACAGGTCGAGCGCCTCGTCAACTCCGGCTTCGTCGATGATCAGCGGCGGACAGAACCCGATCGTGTCGCCCATCGCGCGGATGATCAGGCCATTCTCGATTGCGAGCGCATCGAACATCGCGCCGACCTTCAGCGCGGGATCGAAGGCCTGCCGCGTCGCGGGGTCCGCGACCAGCTCGACCCCGATCATCAGTCCCTCGCCCCTCACCTGGCCGACGATGCGCGAATCCCGCGCGATCCGCTCCAGTCCGGCGCGGAGCCTTGAGCCCATGCGGCGGACGTGCGGCACCACATCCATCTCGTGATAGATCTTCAGCGTTTCGAGCGCGATCGCCGCGCCAACCGGGTGCCCGGAATTGGTGAAACCGTGGCCGAACAGCTCGCCGCCCTTGTTCATCTCGCTGAGCGCGTCGCGGATCGGACGGCCCAGCAACACGGCCGACATCGGGAAATAGGACGAGGTGATGCCCTTGGCGAGCGCCACCATGTCCGGCTTCATGCCGACCGTCTGGCAGCCGAACCAATTGCCGGTGCGACCGAAGCCGCAGACCACCTCGTCACCAAGCACCAGGATGTCGTGACGGCGCAGCACCGCCTCGATCCTCGCGAAATATCCCTTCGGCGGCACGACGATGCCGCCGCCGGCGTTGATCGGCTCGGCGATGAAGGCTGCGATCGTATCGGGTCCCTCGGCCATGATCAGTGCTTCGAGATCGGCTGCGAGCCGGCCGACAAACGCCGCCTCGCTCTCACCGGGCCTCGTGCCGCGATAGGCATCCGGGCAATGCGTGTGCAGGAAGCCTTCGAGCGGAAGACCGAATTCGCGGTGCATGCGGGGCAGACCGCACATCGAAGCAGCAACGATCGTCGAGCCATGGAACCCGCGATCGCGGGCGATGATCTTGCGCTTTCCGGGCTTGCCGTGAACCGCGTGATACACCCAGGCGAGCTTCACCATTGTCTCGGTGGCTTCCGAGCCTGACGTTGCGAAATAGGCCTGAGCATCCGGGATCGGCGAGATCTCGACCAGCTTCTCGGCGAGGTCGATCGTGGTGTCCGGCGTCTTGTGATTGAAGCTGTGATAGAAGCCGAATTTGTCGTAGGCCGCCGCTGCTGCCGCTTTCAGGCGCGTCTCGGAAAAGCCGAGCGAGGTACACCAGAGCCCGGCCATCGCTTCCAGATAACGCTTGCCGTTCGCGTCAAAGACATGGACGCCCTCGCCGCGTGCCATGATCAGCGGTCCGATTTCTGCATGTCGCTGGGGGTTGGTCTGCGAGTGCAGATGGAACGCGATGTCACGCGCCTCGGCTGAATTCGGCTTGCTGTCGAACACGCGCGCAGCCTCCATCGTCCCACCGACAGAGCATTCCCAACCCCGGTCGCGCGAAACTGGTCAGTCCAAATTGGTCTGACCAGACTTGGCTTTCGAGCGGCAGCTTGTCAAACTCAAAAAAAGGACTGATGAGCACGAAGATGTTGCACGATCCCCCGTCCAAGCCTGAACGCAGCTTCGAGATCGTTGCCCGGCGCATTGCTGCGATGATCCAGGCGAGTTACCGGATCGGCCAGCGCCTGCCGGCAGAGCGCGATCTCGCGAAGACGTTTGGCGTGTCGAGGCCGACGGTGCGCGAGGCCATCCTGTCGCTGGCAATGGCCGGCATGCTGAAGGTGCGCAGTAACAGCGGCGTCTATGTGATCAGTCGTCAGGAGGCACCTGACGTGCACGTGCTCGAAGGTTTTGGGCCATTCGAGAACCTGGAGGCGCGCCAGCTGATCGAACCGCAGATCGCGGCGATCGCGGCGCAGCGCGGCTCCGAGGCCGCCTTCGCGCAGCTCGCCGAAGCGCTCGCGATGATGCGCTGGGAGCATGCGCAGGGACGCGAGGCCGACACGTCCGACCACCGCTTCCACATGGTGCTGGCCGAGGCGACCGGGAACGGCGCGCTGGTGTCGATCAGCGACTCGCTGTGGCGCGCACAGACCGAGTCCGGCATCTGGCAGGAGATTCACAACCACATGCAGATGGAGGACTACCGGCCCATGTGGCGCAGGGATCACGAGGCCATCTTCGAAGCCGTTCAAGCGAGGAACCCGCGCAAGGCGAGCCACGCCATGACGCGTCACCTCACCAACATCAGGGATGCGCTGATGGAGGCTTCGAAGGCCAAATCGATGGCCACAAAGAAACCCGCGAATTCTCGCGGGAAAATCCGATGATTTGTCGCGATTGAAGAAAGTTGCCGCAAACCCTGTGCTGCGCGACCGCAACAGCAACATCATCGAGTCAAAATGCCGCCGCATTGCTGATCGACCTTGGCACAGTCGATATTCGCCGTGTGGGGACAAATCACGGTGAATACTCGCAAGGGGTGTTCCGAGTAAAAACAATTGACCGTCGGGTGCGCAGTGCGCGCAACGATGAGTCACGCCCAAGTCTAGGGAGAATAGGCATGAAGGAAGCCACCAAGGGGGCGGCCTCGGGAGCGCTCGCGCATATGCTGGCGGTGACGGCGATGCTCGTCATCGCCAGCATCTTGTTCTACGGGCGTTAGCAAAAGAGTTGCGTAGAGTGTTTTCGTCATTCCGGGGTGGCTCTCGCACAAGCCAGGCCCAGAATCCCGTTCCAGGCTCGGTCCCTTGGACCGCCCCCGAATGACGAATCCTACTATTTCCTTTTGCTGAAAAACGGCACGAGCTTGCCGGCGAACGTCGGGAAGCTCGCGGTGACCTCATCGCCGATAGCTAGATTCGTCTCGCCGTGCGCCATCATGCGAAATCCCTCGGCGCAATCGACCAGCAGGATGTTGTAGGGCACGTGCGCCCGGGTCTCGGGCGTGGCGGCGCGGCAGACCAGCGAAGTCGCATAGACCCTGCCCTTGCCGCTGGCGCGCGCGTCGCGCGGATCGGGCGCGCCGCAGGCCGCGCAGAAGGCGCGATGGAAATACTGCACATGGCCGCATGCGCCGCAGGTCTGAAAGGTGATGGCCTGCTCACCCTTGGTCCAGTCCGCGATTCGCTCGCTCATCGCACGCGCTCCAGAAACATGCTCACGTGGGACGACAGCACGCCGCCATCACCGTGCAGCAGCGCGATCGAGGCGTCGCGCACCTGGCGATTCGCAGCCCGCCCCGTCATCTGCAAATGTGCCTCGACCAGATGCGCCATGGCGCCGCCGACGCCGCAATGGCCATAGCTGAGCAGGCCGCCATGGGTGTTGAGCGGCATCGCGCCGTCGCGGCTGAAACGGCCGGCGCGCACGTGGGCTGCGGCCTCGCCGCGGCCGGCAAGGCCGAGGTCTTCCAGCAGCATAGAGAGCGTGATCGTGAAACTGTCGTAGATCGCGGCGTAGCGCACATCGGAGATCGCAAGGCCGGTGGCCTCCTTGGCGCGGGCAATCGAGATTTCAGCACCGAGCTCGCTGAGCGCGGGCGCGGCCGTCACGTGCTGATGGGTATGCGCCTGGGCGCAGCCGCGGATGCGCACGCCGGCCTCGCCGGTCCGCTCACGGCTGATGACGAAAGCCGCGCCGCCGTCCGACACCGGGCAGCAGTCCAGCAGCTTGAGCGGCATCGCCACCGGCTTGGACGCCATGACATCGGCGACCGTGATGGGATCGTGGAATTGTGCGCCGGGATGGGTGCAGGCATGCGCGCGCATCAGCACGGCGAATTCGGCGAGGTCCTCTTCCGTCACGCCGTATTCGTGCATGTAGCGGGTGGCGACCAGGCCGTAATAGGCGGGAATGGTCGGGCCGAGCGGCACCTCGTAGTCGGGATGACCGACCTGCGCCAGCGCCTGGATCGAAGCGTCGCGGCTCTGCCCGGTGAGCCGGTTCTCACCGGCGACGACGAGGACGTTGCGCGCGACACCCGCCTCGACGAGGTGATGGGCCAGCATCGTCATCGCGAGACCAGTGGCGCCGCCGACCTGCACGGCATGCGCGTAGGACGGGCGGATGCCAAAATGCTCGGCGAAGACGGTCGCCAGCATGATGTGCGGCGACACGGTGGAGTAGCCGCAGAGGATGCCGTCGATGTCCGAACGCTTCAGCCCGGCATCGTCGAGCGCGGCTTGCGCGGCCCGGCTCATCAGGTCGAGCGAGGACGAGCCTTCGTGCTTGCCGTAGGGTGTGAGGCCGACGCCGGTGATGAAGCTCATGGTGCCCCTCCCTGCTCCGGCGGTGAGCGCGTGACACCGTCGCGCACCATGGCGGCGATCTCGTCCGGGGAGTAGCCGACCTCACGCAGAATCTCCGCGCCGTGCTCGTTGAGCCGCGGCGCGAGTCGCACCGGCTCCGCCTCGGTCTCCGACCAGGTCGCCGTCACCTTCATGCTGCGGATCGGGCCTTCGGTCGGATGGTTCACGACCGGGAAGAAGCCGGTGGCTTCCAGATGCTCGTCGTGCAGGATCGACGCGAGGTCGTGCATCGGCATCACAGGCACGTCGGCCTTGGTCAGCAAATCGATCCATTCGGCCGTGGTGCGCGTCTCGAAGATGCGCGCGAGCTCGGCATAGACGACGTCGATATTGGCGGCACGGCCGGCGAAGGTCGCGAATTTGGGGTCGGCGCGCAGATCGTCGCGGCTCGTTGCCTTGAAGAAGTTCTCCCACTGCTTGTCGTTGTAGACGATGACGCTGAGATAGCCGTCCGAGGTCTTGTAGGGCCGGCGGTCGCGCGAGAGGTGGCGGGCGTAGCCGCCCTTGTCGAGCGGCGGCTCGTAGGTGAGCCCGCCCATGTGGTCGCCCATGACGAAGCCGGCCATGGTCTCGAACATCGGGATGTCGACGCGCTGGCCGCGGCCGGTGCGATCCCGATGCACGAGGCTGGCGCAGATCGCGCCGACCGCAGTGAGACCGACGATGCGGTCGACCAGCGCGTTGGGCACATAGCGCGGCACGCCGTCACCGGTCTGCGCCATCAAGGCGGGGAGCGCGGTCGCGCCCGGGATCAAATCGTCATAGGCGGGCTTTGCCGCATAAGGACCGTCCTGGCCGAAGCCGAACACGCCGGCGTAGACGAGACGCGGGTTGATTGCGGAGACAACGTCGTAGCCGAGCTGAAGCCGCGCCATCGCCTGCGGGCGGACATTGTAGACGAGAACGTCGGCGTCCTTCAGCAGCCGCAGCACGGCATCGCGGCCGGCGGGCTTCTTCAGGTCGAGACAGATCGAGCGCTTGCTGCGGTTGGTGTTGAGGTACACCGGGCCCATGCCGGCATGGCGCATCGGGCCGATCAGGCGAGTGACGTCGCCGTCGAGCGATTCCACCTTGATCACGTCGGCACCGTAATCGCCGAGCATCTGGGTCGCATAGGGACCCATCAGCACGGTGGTCATATCCACGACCTTGATGCCCTTCAGCGGCCCCATCCATTCGCTCCCGATTGCGCGGGCTCAACCTCGCCCTGCGATTTCGGTCCAGCTAAGGGCAGCGACGCCGCGCGCGCAAGGGCGGCCGGGGTATGGCCGCATGCGCGGTGCCGCGGCCGCTATTTCTTCTGGCGGGATTCGCGGATCTTGATGAGACGGTCGAGCTCATCGTTCTGCTGGTTGATCCGGTCGGCGATCCGCGACTCGTTCTGCTCGCCGGAGGCGGCCGCGGCCTGCTCGATGAGCTGCCGGATATTGTCCTCGAGGATCGCGATGCGATCGTTGAGTGCGTCTATCGACAGCGAGTCTTCGTAGTCATTGCCCATGATGCATTCCCTGCCAATCAATGAAGAGCCGCAGGATGGGCAAAGCCTAGCGTGCCCACCATGATCTAGCGCAACAAAAAGGTGGGCACGGCGCAAACGCGCCTTTGCCCACCCTACGAGAACTTACTTCAGCGGCTCCAGCACGGAAACGTAATTCGCGACCGCTGCGCCGCCCATGTTGAAGATGCCGCCAAGCTTGGCGTTCTTGAGCTGCATGCCCTCGGGCGCCTGGCCAGCGAGCTGCATCGCGGTCATCACGTGCATGGAGACGCCGGTGGCGCCGATCGGATGGCCCTTGGCCTTCAACCCGCCGGACGGATTGACCGGCAGCTTGCCGTCCTTGAGCGTCCAGCCTTCCTTGATGGCGCGGGCGCCCTGTCCCTTCGGCGTCAGGCCCATCGCTTCGTACTCGATCAGCTCGGCGACCGTGAAGCAGTCATGGGTCTCGACGAAGGAGAGATCGGTGAGCGCAACGCCCGCCTTCTCCAGCGCGCGCTGCCAAGCGACCGTGCAGCCCTCGAACTGGAGGATGTCGCGCTTGGACATCGGCAAAAAGTCCTGGGCGTGCGCGGTGGCGCGGAAGCCGATCGACTTGCTCATGCCCTTGGCGGTCTCGGCGTCGGCCAGCACCAGCGCCGCGGCGCCGTCGGAGACCAGCGAGCAGTCGGTACGCTTCAGTGGACCCGCGACGTAGGGGTTCTTCTCGCTCTCGGCGCGGCAGAACTCGAAGCCAAAGTCCTTGCGCATCTGGGCGAAGGGGTTGGCGACGCCGTTCTTGTGGTTCTTGGCCGCGATCAGCGCCAGCGCATCGGACTGGTCGCCGTATTTCTGGAAATAGGAGCTGGCGATCTTGCCGAACACGCCGGCGAAGCCGCCGACGGTGTCGCCGTCTTCCGGCAGATAGGATGCCTTGAGCAGGTTCTTGCCGATCTCGGGCCCCGGGGTGCGGGTCATCTGCTCGACGCCGACGACGAGCACGATCCTGGCCGCGCCTGCGTCGATCGCACGCAGGCCCTGATGGACCGCGGCGGAGCCGGTGGCGCAGGCGTTCTCGACGCGGGTCGTCGGCTTGAAGCGCAGCTTCGGGTCGGCCTGGAGCACCAGCGAGGCGGTAAAATCCTGCGGCGAGAAACCGGCGTTGAAATGGCCGAGCACGATCTCGTCGACGTCGGAGGCGGAAATGCCGGCATCGGCCATCGCCTCGTTGGCCACGCGGGTGACGAGGCTTTCGACGGTCTCGGTGTCGAACTTGCCGAACGGCGTATGCGCCCATCCGACGATGCTGGCGGTCATGGTCATCTCCCTGGGGTCTCTTACTGACCTAAGTCTTAGCCCACCAACCGCAAGACTTCACGTGGCTTTCAGGGCCTTGAGGGTGCGCTGGCAGATGGCAGTTATGCCGGCCCAGTTCCCGGCCTTGATCTCCGCCGTCGGGCATAGCCAGGAACCGCCGACCGCGACCACGTTGGGCTCGGCGAGCCAGGTCGCCGCATTGGCCTCGCCCACACCGCCGGTCGGGCAGAACCGCACATTCGGGAACGGCCCGCCCAGCGCGCGCAGGCCCTTGATGCCGCCGGCCTGCTCGGCCGGGAAGAATTTTGCGACGTCGAGGCCGTAGGACAGCGCCAGCATCAGCTCGGACGCGGTGGCAATGCCCGGCGCGAACGGCAAGGAGCTGTCCGCGGCGACCTTCAGCAGATCGGGGGTCAGACCCGGGCTGATGCCGAACGCGACGCCCAACTTCTCGACACGGACGAAATCGGCCGGCTTGAGGATCGTGCCGATGCCGACGACCGCCTCGGGCACCTCGGCCATCATCGCCCTCGCCGCCTCGATCGCAACGGGGGTGCGCATGGTCACTTCCAGCGTGCGGACGCCGCCGGCCACCAGCGCTTTCGCCAGCGGCACGGCATCCTGGATCCGCTCGATGGTGAGGACGGGAATGACGGTCGCGGCCTTGAACAGCGCGACGAGATGGTTCTGTTGGGCGGTCGTGGTCATCTTGGCTTTCGTTTCACTTGGTCGCTTGACGCGTGGTCGCCGGCCGGTGCCGCTTCTTCGGCGGCATGGCATAGCCCGGAATGATGGCGCCGGCATAGCAGATCACGAGGCTGGCGAGGCGGTGCCCGGCCTGGGCTGCCTCGACCGGATCGGAGCCGCCGAGCCGGGCCGCGATATAGGCCGCGGCAAAGCTGTCGCCCGCCGCTGTGGTGTCAACGACCGGCTTGGTCATGGGCTCGGCGCGGACCTCGCTGGTGCCGCCGGGAAAGCGCAGCAGGCTGACGGGCTCGGCGAGACGGAACACCAGCTCGGGGCTCGGGATGCGTGCCATCAACTGCTCGTGGCTTTCGCCGGGATAGAGCGCGAGCAGATCCTCGGTCGAGGTCAGCACGATGTCGGCGGTCGCAAACGCCGTGGCAAAGACCTCGCGGGCGACGTCGCGGTCCGGCCATCCCCGCGCGCGGAAATTGGTGTCGAACACGAAGCGGGTGCCGAGCAGGCGCGCCCGCTTGATCGCCGCGAACAGGCGCTCGCGCCCGGCCGCATCGTAGATCGAGAGCGTGATCGCGGAGAGATAGACGATGTCGTAGCTCATCAGCGAGTTGAGCAGCTCGTCCGTCTCGGGCAGGTTCATCAACTGGCGCGCCGCCGCACTGTCGCGCCAGTGGAAGAACTGCCGCTCGCCCTTCGCATCCGTCTGGATCATGTAGAGGCCGGGCAGCTTGCCCGGCAGCCGGGAGACGCGGCGGGTCCCGACGCCCTCCGCATTCCAGGCCGCGATCATCTCGTCGCTCAGGGCATCGTCGCCGAGCGCGGTGAGATAGTCGACCTTGACCTCGAGCCGCGCCAGGTACACCGCCGTGTTGAGGGTGTCGCCACCAAAGCCGCGCGAATACAGGCCGCCGCCCTGGCCATGCCCGCTGGACTGTCCAGCGGACTGTCCACCCTGGGCCTGCCGGAGCTCGACCATGCATTCACCGATGCAAGCAACGCTCGCCATCGTCATATCCACGCTGTTCATCAGTTCGATCAGGCGACGAAGTTGCCGCCGAGCTCGTCTTCGATGTGAATGCGGATGATGTCGTCAAAAGTCTTTTCTTCGGTGGTGAAGCCGAGCTCGCGTGCCCGCTTCGCCTCGAAATTGCGCGGCCAGCCGCCGACGATGCCGACGATGAACGGATCCAGCTCGTGCTTGATGCGCGCGGCGACCTTGTCGCCCGCAACACGACGGAGGGCTGCGATCTGCTCACCGACGGTGGCCGAGAAGCCGGGCATGGTCAGGTTGCGGCGCGGACCGACCTTGGCGAGGTCCATCGTGCCGGCATGGAGCAGGAAGCCGACGGCGGAACGCGGCGTGGCGTGCCAGTGGCGGACGTCCTCGGAGACCGGGAGGATCGCTTCCTTGCCGGCCAGCGGCTCGCGCAGGATGTTGGAGAAGAAGCCCGATGCCGCCTTATTGGGCAGGCCGGGCCGGATGCAGATGGTCGGTAGGCGGATGCCGATGCCGTCGAGGAAGCCGCGGCGCGAATAGTCGGCGAGCAGCAATTCACCGATCGCCTTCTGGGTGCCGTAGCTGAGCAGCGGGGTGTGGAAGAACTCGTCGCCGATCGCATCCGGGAACGGCGCGCCGAACACCGCGATTGACGAGGTGAAGACCACGCGCGGCTTGTAGCCGCCGCCGACGAGCCTGACGGCATCGAGCAGCATCCGCGTGCCGTCGAGATTGATGCGGTAGCCCTTGTCGAAATCGAGCTCGGCTTCGCCGGAGACGATCGCGGCGAGATGGAAGATCACGTCGGGTCGGCCGGCGATCAGCTTTTCGGCTGCCCCCGGCACGGCGAAATCGCCTGACACGGTCTCGACGGGGAAACCGGCCTTTTCCGGCTTCTTGGGCTCGACCACGTCGTGCATGGTCAGTTTGGTGATGTCGCTCTTGCCGAGCCGGCCGTCGCGCAACAGCCGTTCACACAATTTACGGCCGACCATGCCGGCGGCGCCCAGAACCAGAATGTGCAAGAGCCTACTCCTTCTTATTGGCCGGAGCGCGCCGCTCCTGACACGTTCTCCTGGCACGCTCTCAAGGCAGGCCCCGCGATCATTCCTTCACGGCGCCGGTCATCGCCGACACATAATACTCCACGAAGAAGGAATAAAGGATAACTACGGGGACCGAGCCGATCAGGGCCGCCGCCATCAGCGCGCCCCAATGGTAGACGTCGCCGCTGACGAGCTCGGTGATGGCGCCGACGGGAATCGTCTTGTTCTCCGACGAGGAGATGAAGGTCAGCGCGTAGATGAACTCGTTCCAGGACAACGTGAAGGCGAAGATGCCGGCCGAGATCACCCCCGGGAGCGACAGCGGCAGCGTGATCTTGACCAGGATCTGGAGCCGCGTCGCACCGTCGATCAGCGCGCATTCCTCGAGCTCGTAGGGAATGGTGCGGAAATAGCCCATCAGGAGCCAGGTGCAGAACGGGATCAGGAAGGTCGGATAGGTCAGGATCAGCGCCAGATTGCCATCGAACAGGCCGAGCTGGAACACGATCGCCGCCAGCGGAATGAACAGGATCGAGGGCGGCACGAGATAGCCGAGGAAGATCGCTAGCCCCACATAGCGCGAGCCCTTGTAGCGGAGACGTTCGATCGCGTAGGCGGCGCAGACGCTGGCGAACAGCGAGATGAAGGTGGAGGACACCGAGACGATCACGGTGTTCCACATCCAGAGCGGATAGTCGGTTTCGACCAACAGCTTCTTGATGTGCTCAATGGTCGGATTCACGATCCAGAACGGATTATACTTCTCGTAATCGTACATCTCCGCGTCCGGCTTGAACGTCGCGACCGCCATCCAATAGAACGGGAACAGCAGGAAGAAGATGATCAGGCCGAGCGGAAAGTACACCCGCAAGAACTTCCGCGGGAAGCTCTCGAGATAATCCATTCCGACGCTTTGGTCGTCTGCGGTGCTCATGGTCAGTCCCTCCCGCCCTGCTGCCAGCGGGAGCGCTGAAGCCCGAAGAAGCTGAGCAGGATCGCTGCGACCAGGAACGGGATCATCGCGTTCGAGATCGCTGCGCCCTCCCCGAGATTGCCGCCGGTGATGGCGCGCTGGAACGACAGCGTCGCCATCAGATGCGTGGCATTGATCGGCCCGCCCCGCGTGATGGTGTAGATCAGCTGGAAGTCGGTGAACGTCATCAGCACCGAGAATGTCATCACGACCGCGATGATCGGCGACAGCATCGGCAGCGTGATGTGGCGGAAGCGCTGCATGTTGGTGGCGCCATCGAGATTGGCCGCCTCGTAGAGCGAGGGCGAAATCGTCTGCAATCCCGCCAGCAGCGTGATCGCCACAAAGGGCACGCCACGCCAGATGTTGGCGGCGACGACCGACAAGCGCGCATTCCAGGGATCGCCGAGGAAGTCGATGTAGCGCGTGATCAGGCCGGCCTTGATCAGCACCCAGGAGATGATCGAGAACTGGCTGTCATAGATCCACCAGAACGCGATCGCGGACAGCACCGTCGGCACCACGAAGGGCAGCAGCACGATGGCGCGAATCATCGACTTGAACGGCAGCCGCTCGTTGAGCAGCAGCGCGAGGTAAAGGCCGATGGCGAATTTCACGATGCTCGCGGTGAACGTATAGAAGATGGTGTTGAAGACCGAGAGCCAGAACACCGAATCCTTGGAGAGCGAGACGAAGTTCGCAAAGCCGATATAGCGCCCGGCCCCGCCGATCTTGGTGTCGGTCATGCCGAGCCAGAAGCCCAGCGCCAGCGGATAAGCCAGAAACAGGATGAGGATCGCGATCGCCGGCACCATGAACATCGCGCCGAGCCAATTCCGGCTCTCGAATGCTCTGGTCCAGAGGCTGGCGCGCTTGACCTGCGCGACAGCGGACTCGGCCATGACTGCCATGTCGGATTCCCCTCGGGAGAAAAGTCACGGCGTCCGGCGAACCGGACGCCGCGCGGATTGGCGTTGATCAGACYTGGTAGTAGCGCTTGGCGCGCTCGGCGGCGCGCGCCGCCGCCTGCTTCGGCGTCGCCGAGCCGGAGGCTGCTTCCGCGAACATGTCGACGACGACGAAGTCGCCCATCACCGCGGCGGAGGCATAGCCGAGATCGCCGGCAAAGCCGTTGTCGCGGCAGCGCTTCAGGCAGTCGCGATACGGGGTGATCTTCGGATCCGACGTCCACACCGGGTTGTCGTTGTAGGCCGGCAGCGGCGGCGACACGTAGCCGTTGGAAGCGACCTCCCAGGCGTCGTAGTTCTCCTTGTCCATCATGAATTTGATGAATTCCTTGACCGCCTTGGGATACTTCGAGTGCTTGTAGCCGTAGTAGACCAGCACGTTCTGCTGCTCGGTCGATACGCCCACGGGGCCGATCGGCATCGGCGCGTGGTTCATATCCTTGGCGATCTCCTGCTGCTTCGCATCGGTAGAGTTCTTGCCGACGGTCCAGATCGAGATGCCGTTCAGCGTCAGGCTGAGTTCGCCGTTCAGGAACGCCTTGTTGTTGTTCGAGTCATTCCACGACAGCACGCCCGGGATGAAGGTCTCGTAGAGCTGCTTGACGTATTCGAGCGCGGCGATCGTCTCCGGGGAGTCGATCACGACCTCGTTCTTGTCGTTGACGACCTTGCCGCCGAACGCCCAGAGCGCCCACTGGCACCAGCCATTGGCATCGCCCGTGGCATGGCCGAGCGCGAAGCCGGCCGGCGTGTTGTTCTTCTTCAACGCCTGGCAGAGCTTGAGGAAGCCGGCGGTGTCCTTGGGGAATTCCTCGAAGCCCGCAGCCTTAACGTGGCTGATGCGGTAGTTCAGGCAGCCGCCGGTCGCGCCCTGCGGAATGGCGATCCAGCTGTTGCCCTTCTTGCCATAACGTTCGGCAACCGGATACCAGCCGCCATACTGCGCGCCGAGATAGTCGGCGACATCAGTCATATCGATCAGCTTTTCCGGGAATTTGTGGGGATCGTCGAGCGTGCCGATGATGAGGTCGGGGCCGGCGCCGACATTGGCGGCCACCGCGGCCTTGGGGCGGATGTCTTCCCAGCTCTCGGCCTCGAGCTTGATCTTGACGCCGGTCTTCTCGGAGAACTTCTTGGTCTGCTCGGCGAACTTGTCGAACTCGGCCTGGATGAACTGCTTCCAGCGCAAGACGCGGATGGACGCGTTCGGTTCGGGCGTGTTGGTCCACTCCGCGGCGCGGACCGGCACGATGCCCGGGCCGGCCAGCAACGCTGCGCCGCCCAGGCCGGCCTTAAGCACACTTCGCCTGTCGAAATTGCTCATCGTTCTCTCCCTGAATTTTATATTTGTATTGGGTCGTTCTTGAACAGTCGTTGGGCAATCCTTCGGCGCGGCTACATGCGTTTGCCCGTCGCCTCGTCGAACAGATGAACCAGTGACGGGTCAGGCTTCAGCTTGACCTTGTCGCCCGGATTGAACTGGTGACGCTCGCGGAAGACCGCGACGACCTGCTCGCCACCCACCTTCGCGAACACCTGCGTCTCCGAGCCGGTCGGCTCGACCACGATGATCTCGGCATCGGCGCCGTCGTCCGCGATGGTGAAATGCTCGGGTCGCACACCGTAGACGACAGGACGACCGTCGGACGCCGCCGGCGCGTTCTTGAGCGGCAGCTTGACGCCGTTCGGCCCCTCGAAGGTCGCAACGCCGTTGACGCGCACATGGCCTTTCAGGAAGTTCATGGCCGGCGAGCCGATGAAGCCGGCGACGAACTGGTTGTCGGGCTTGTCGTAGAGCTCGAGCGGGGTGCCCATCTGCTCGACGATGCCGTCATGCATGACGACGATCTTGTCAGCCATGGTCATGGCCTCGATCTGGTCGTGGGTGACGTAGACGGTCGTCGTCTTCAGCCGCTGGTGCAGCTCCTTGATCTCGGTGCGCATGGCGACGCGCAGCTTGGCGTCGAGGTTCGACAAGGGCTCGTCGAACAGGAACACCTGCGGATCGCGCACGATGGCGCGACCCATCGCGACGCGCTGGCGCTGACCGCCGGAGAGCTGGCGCGGGTAGCGCTCGAGCAGCGGCGACAGCGCGAGAATTTCGGCAGCGCGCTTGACACGCTTGTTGATCTCGTCGGAGCTCGCGTTCCGCAGCTTCAGCGAGAAGCCCATGTTCTCGCCGACGGTCATGTGCGGATAGAGCGCGTAGTTCTGGAACACCATCGCAATATCCCGCTCCTTGGGCTGGATATTGTTGACGACGCGGTCGCCGATCGAGATCGTGCCGGAGGTGATGTTCTCGAGGCCTGCAAGCATGCGCAGAAGCGTCGACTTGCCGCAGCCGGAGGGGCCAACCAGGACGACAAACTGGCCGTCCTCGATCGGAATCGAAACGCCGTGCAGGACTTCAAAATTGCCGAACGATTTCCGCACGTCGCGGATTTGCACAGACGACATCTAGCTCCCTCCTCGAAAGTCCACGACGCCTCACGCGCCGCGACCGTCTTGTTTTTCAGACTTCACCGAACGAAGCCCGATCTTAGCGAGCGACATTGTCGGCAGTTTGTGCGGTTTTGGCAATTTGTCTTTGGTTAGTCGTTGCTGGTAGCGCTGTCAACGTTCCTTTGTTTGCCGGACCGACTGTGATAAGAGCAGCAAATGGGTCGAAAACGCACCAAGTCAGGTAAAATCCGGCTGGCGGAAGTTGCCGAGCTTGCCGGCGTCAGCCCGATCACGGCGTCCCGGTTCTTCCGCAATCCGGAGGCCCTGTCGGTCGCCAAGCGGACGCGGGTCGAGAGCGCGGCCAACGAGCTCGGCTATGTGCCGAACCTGGCGGCGCGAGCGCTGGCCTCGCAGCGCACCGAAGTGATCGGCGTCTTGATCCCGTCACTGACCAACAACGTGTTTTCCGACGTGCTGCGCGGCATCTATGACGCCTCCGAAGGCAGCCGGTACTCGATCCAGTTGTCCAACACACGCTACAGTATTCTCCAGGAGGAGAAGCTGCTGCGCCTGTTTCTTGCGCAGAAGCCGGCCGGACTGATCGTCACCGGCATCGACCAGACCGCGGAATCGCGCGCGATGCTGGAGGCCGCCGACTGCCCGATCGTGCAGATCATGGAGATCGGGCCCAATCCAGTCGACATGATGATCGGCTTTTCGCACTATGATGCGGCCCGCGCGGCGATCGCCCACCTGTTCGCGCAAGGCCATCGCAAGATCGGCTTCGTCGGCGCGCGCATGGATCCGCGGGTGCAACGGCGGCTGGACGGATATGTCTCGGCCATGAAGGACGCCGCGCTGTTCGAGCAGCGCCTCGTCGTCACGACGGCGACACCGACCTCGGTGACGCTCGGCGGCACCCTGTTCACCGATCTGCTGGCGCGCGAGCCCGATATCGACTCGGTGTTCTGCGCCAATGACGACCTCGCGCTCGGCGTGCTGTTCGAATGCCGGCGCCGGGAGATCGCGGTCCCCGAGCAGATCGCGATCGTCGGATTCAACGACCTCGAATTCATGGCCTCCGCGGTGCCCACCCTCACCAGCGTGCGCACCAACCGCTACGAGATGGGCAACACGGCCGCCACCATGCTGATCGAAGCGATCGACGGACGCCGCCCCGAGCAGCCGGTGCTCGATCTCGGCTTCAAGGTGATCGAGCGGCAAAGCTCGTCGTCGCGGCGGTCGGACGACAGGCCTGCCGCATCAGGCGCGGGCGCCGCGAACAAAATGATAGCGTTACCAAGTGGCCAAGACTAGTATCGCGCTTGTGAGGGAATGACCCGCCAACGGGCCTTTGAACCATGGATCGCGCCGTTGGGCATCGCACCAGCCGAAGCTGAGCTCCCGACGCCAGTGCGTTTGCATTGCAGGAGAAACCAATGACAAAAAAACCAACCAATGGGCATGCGCCCGCCAGCAACGGCGCTCGCCGCCACCTCCGCTCGCAGGAATGGTTCAACAATCCGCATAATCCGGGCATGACCGCGCTCTATATGGAGCGCTACCTGAATTACGGCCTCACCCGGGCCGAGCTTCAGTCCGGCAAGCCGATCATCGGCATCGCCCAGACCGGCAACGACCTTTCCCCCTGCAACCGCCACCATATCGAGCTGGCGCACCGCGTCCGCGAAGGCATCCGCGAGGCCGGCGGCATTGCGATGGAATTCCCGACCCATCCGATCCAGGAGACCGGCAAGCGCCCGACCGCGGCGCTCGACCGCAACCTCGCCTATCTCGGCCTTGTCGAGATCCTCTACGGCTATCCGCTCGACGGCGTGGTGCTGACCACCGGCTGCGACAAGACCACGCCTGCCTGCATGATGGCGGCGGCGACCGTGAACCTGCCCGCGATCGTACTGTCGGGCGGCCCGATGCTGAACGGCTGGCATGCCGGCGAGCGCACCGGCTCCGGCACCATCGTCTGGAAGTCGCGCGAACGGCTCGCGGCCGGCGAGATCGACTATGAGGAATTCATGGAGATCGTGGCGTCCTCGGCGCCGTCGGTCGGCCATTGCAACACCATGGGCACCGCCTCGACCATGAACGGGCTTGCTGAAGCGCTCGGCTTCTCGCTGCCGGGCTGCGCGGCGATCCCGGCCCCCTATCGCGAGCGCGGCCAGATCGCCTACGAGACCGGCAAGCGCGCCGTCGAGATGGTCTGGGAAGACCTCAAGCCGTCGGACATCCTGACGCGCAAGGCGTTCGAGAACTGCATCGTGATCAACTCGGCGATCGGCGGCTCGACCAACGCGCCGATCCACATCAACGCGCTGGCCCGCCACATCGGCGTCGAGCTGTCGATCGACGACTGGCAGAAATTCGGCCACGACGTGCCGCTGCTGGTCAACATGCAGCCGGCCGGCTTCTATCTCGGCGAGGAATTCCACCGCGCCGGCGGCGTGCCGGCCGTGGTGCGCGAGCTGATGAAGCACAAGCGCATCCACGAGGACGCGGTCACCGTGAACGGCCGCGGCATCGGCGAGAACTGCGCCAATGCGCCCGCGCCCGACAATGACGTGATCAGGGCCTACGACAAGCCGCTGGTGAAGGACGCCGGCTTCCTGGTCCTGAAGGGCAATCTGTTCGATTCCGCGATCATGAAGACCAGCGTGATCTCCAAGGAATTCCGCGACCGCTATCTCAGCAACCCGAAGGACCTCAACGCCTTCGAGGGCCGCGCCATCGTGTTCGAGGGCCCGGAGGATTATCACGAGCGGATCGACGATCCTTCACTCGACATCGACGAGAATTGCATGCTGTTCGTCCGCGGCACCGGCCCGATCGGCTACCCCGGTGGCGCCGAGGTCGTGAACATGCAGCCGCCGGCTGCGCTGATCAAACGCGGCATTCTCGCCCTGCCCTGCATCGGCGACGGCCGCCAGTCCGGCACCTCGGGCTCGCCGTCGATCCTGAACGCCTCGCCGGAAGCTGCCGCCAATGGCGGGCTCGCGATCCTCAAGACCGGCGACAAGGTACGCATCGACCTCAACAAGGGCAGCGCCAATATTCTCATTTCGGACGACGAGGTGAAGAAGCGCCACGCCGAGCTGATGGCCAATGGCGGCTTCAAGCATCCGGCGAACCAGACGCCGTGGCAGGAGATCTACCGCAACACGGTCGGCCAGCAATCGACCGGCGCCTGCATGGAGCTCGCCACAAGGTATCAGAACGTCGCCGGCACGTTTGGTGTCGCCAGAGACAACCACTAACAGCCACGTCGTCATTGCGAGCGAAGCGAAGCAATCCAGAGATATCTCCAAGGAGACAGTCTGGATTGCTTCGTCGCAACAGTGCAAAATTGCTGCGCAATTTTGTCACGAGCTCCTCGCAATGACGAGCCGATAGACAAATTCAAGCCAAGGAGAAAAACAACATGGCAGACCGCCTCAAGGGAAAGCGCGCCGTCGTCACGGCTGCAGCGGCAGGCATCGGGCGCGCATGCGCCATCGCATTCGCGCGTGAAGGCGCAACCGTCATCGCCACCGACATCAACGAGGCCGGCATCGCGGGCCTGACCAAGGAAGGCATCGCCGAGGTCGCAAAGCTCGACGTCCGCAACACCGCCGACGTCAACGCCTTCGCCAAGCGCATCGGCAAGGTCGACATCCTGCTCAACGCGGCCGGTTTCGTGCATCACGGCACCATCCTGGAGTGCTCGGAAGAGGATTTTGACTTCTCGTTCGACCTCAACGTCAAGTCGATGCACCGGACCATCCGGGCGTTCCTGCCCGAGATGCTGGCGGGCGGCGGCGGCAGCATCGTCAACATCTCGTCCTGCGCGGCGCTGCGGCCACCGGCCAACCGCTACGTCTACAGCGCGTCGAAGGCGGCGGTGTCGCTGCTGACGCGCGCGGTCGCGCTCGACTTCATCACCAAGGGCATCCGCTGCAACAGCATCTGCCCCGGCACCGTCGAGACGCCCTCGATGCTCGACCGCGCCGCCGCGCAGGGTCCGCAGGGCAAGGAGATGTTCGTCTCCCGCCAGAAGATGGGCCGGCTCGGCACCGCCGACGAAATCGCATCCATGGCGGTCTATCTCGGCAGCGACGAAAGCGCATTCACCACCGGCGTCGACCTTGTCGTCGACGGCGGCTACATGCTCTGATCGCTCCTCATCCCGAGGAGGCGCGACAGCGCCGTCTCGAGGATGGGCCACGGGCTTATGGTTCGAGACGCGCGCAAGTGCGCGCTCCTCACCATGAGGGATAGACAAGGGAGTTCTCGATGAACAAGATCGATCTCAACGGCCGCATTGCCGTCGTTACCGGCGGCGCGCAGGGCTTTGGCCGTGCCATCACCCGGCGCTTCATCGACTCCGGCGCCAAGGTCGCGATCTGGGATTTCGACTCGGCTCTCGCCGAGAAGACCGCGAATGAAGTCGGCGGCGAGACAAAGGTCTTCAAGGTCGACGTCACCGACCCCGCCGCCGTCGAGCAGGCGCGCGATGCGACGCTTGCCGCCTTCGGCAAGATCGACATCCTCGTCAACAATGCCGGCATCGCCGGCGTCAACAAGCCGGTCTGGGAGACCGATCTCGAGGAGTGGCGCAAGGTCCTGCGCATCAATCTCGACGGCCCTTTCATCGTCTGCAAGGCGATCGTGCCGACGATGCTCAAGCAGAAATACGGGCGGATCGTGAACATCGCCTCGATCGCCGGCAAGGAAGGCAATCCCAACGCCTCGCATTATTCGGCCTCCAAGGCCGGACTGATCGCGCTGACGAAATCGCTCGGCAAGGAATTGGCGGCACATGACATCCTCGTGAATGCGGTGACGCCGGCCGCGGCGAAGACCGCGATCTTCGACCAGATGACGCAGCAGCATATCGACTTCATGCTGTCAAAAATCCCAAAGGCGCGCTTCGTGCTGGTGGAAGAGCTCGCCGCGATGGTGAGCTGGCTCGCATCCCAAGATTGTGCCTTCTCCACCGGCGCCGTGTTTGATATTTCCGGCGGACGGGCGACCTACTGAAGCTTTGGCCGCCCCTTGAAGGGGTGGACCATGCGGCTTGGACGTCGGGATTTTGGGCGGCGGGATTTCGTGAAGCTCGCAGCGGGCGTAGGCGCGCTGCCGCTGCTGTCGCGCGTTGCACCCGCGCAACTGGCGCCCAACCCGCCGAGCATCCTCCCGCCCTCGCCAGCCGAGCGCGGCGCCATGGCGCGGCTCGCGCGCAGCTTCATGGACAAATACGACGTGCCGGCGCTGTCCTTTGCGATCGGCTATGCCGGCACTGTTGTCCACGAGGACGCCTTCGGTCTTGCCGATCGCGAGCGGAACGAGACCGTGACACCGCGGCATCTGTTCCGGATCGCCAGCGTCAGCAAGATGATCACCTCGGTCACTATCTTCCGCCTGATCGAGGAGAACCGCCTCAATCTCACGGATCGCGTGTTCGGCCCCGGTGCACTGCTCGGCACCGATTACGGGTCACCGCCCTACTCCGCCGGCATCGACCAGATCACGCTCGAGCATCTGCTGACGCACGCTGCCGGCGGCTGGAGCAATGACAACCGCGATCCCATGTTCACGCATCCGCGGATGGATCATGCCGAGCTGATCGCCTGGACGCTCGCCAACCGGCCGCTGGACCGGCCGCCGGGCCAGCACTACGCCTATTCCAATTTCGGCTATTGCGTGCTGGGCCGCGTGATCGAGAAGCTCACCGGCCAGGCCTATGCCGAGCACGTCCGCACCGAGGTGCTGACGCGCTGCGGCGTCACCGACATGACCATCGCCGGTAATACCCGCGACCAGCGTCAGGCCGGCGAAGTCGCCTACTACGGTCAGGGCGAAAGTCCGTATGAGATGAAGGTGAGGCGGATGGATTCCCATGGCGGCTGGATCGCGACGCCGGCGGATCTCGTGCAGTTCCTGATGCATGTCGACGGCTATACGAGACCGGCGAACATCCTGCGGCCGCGCACCATAGAGGTCATGACCACCGCGCCCAGTTACAGCCCGAACTACGCCAAGGGCTTCTGTGTCAACAAATTCGACAATTGGTGGCACAATGGCAGCCTGCCGGGCACGAGCACGATTGCCGTGCGCACCCATGGCGGCTTCTGCTGGGCCGCCTTCACCAACACCAGACGCGGGAATTCCAACATGGATGGCGATCTCGACAATCTCAACTGGAGCATGGCGCGCCAGGTCGGCGAATGGCGGGTGGCCTGAGCCATGATCCGGGAAGGTGGATGCCTGTGCGGCGCGGTACGGTTCAAGGCGGAGGGTGAGCCGCTCAACGTCCGCATCTGCCATTGCCGCCTGTGCCAGAAGGCGATGGGCTCGCCCTATTTTGCCCGCGCGCAGTTCGACCAGCGCGCGCTGACCGTCGAGGGCGACACCGGCCGCTATGCCTCGTCCGAGAACATCGATCGCGTGTTCTGCAAGCGCTGCGGCACGCGCCTGTTCTCCTGGCGGCGCAACGGCACGCTGGCGGGCGTTTCGCTCACGACCTTCGACGATCGCAACGCCTTCGCGCCGACCGAGCACATCTGGGTCTCGGAGAAGGTCGCCTGGCTGAAGCTCGACGACGGCCTCACGCAATATCAGGGCACCATCCCGGCGTGACGTCAGGCTTGCCCTGACGCAGGCACTCTCGCCGCCTGAGCGCGCCGTCCCGCCGTCGTCGCGATCCAGATCCCGGCAAACACCGCAACAATGCCGGCCGCCAGATTCCAGCGCAGCGGCTCGTTCAGCAGCCAGGCGCCGACCAGGGAGGCCGTGATCGGGTTGACCGTCACCGAGATCGCGACGCGCGTCGGCGTGGTCCGCTCAAGCGCGAAGGCCCAGAGATAGAAGGTCAGCGCAGCACCAAAGGCGCCGAGATAGAAGGCCGCCAGCCATTGCGGCGCGCCGAAGCCGGCGACCGGCGCAAAACTGCCGCGGACATAAGAGAGCAGGATGAGGCAGGCCGCGCCCGCCGCCATGCTCATGGTCGTGAAGGCGATCGGGCTGGAGCGCCGGATCAGCGGCTTCGACCAGATGCCGTACAGCGCCATGCACAGCGCTGCCGCCATCATCAGGAGATCGCCGCGCCAGGCGCCGGATGGTGCCGAGGTCAGGTCGGAGAGCAGCGCGACGGCAACGCCAAACGTCGCAATCACGACACCGATCGATTTGCGCCAGCTCAGGGCTTCGGCGCCGAGCGCCGCGCCGATCACGAGCGACAACAGCGGAAGCGTCGACAAGGCGAGCGCGCCGCGCGCGGCGGTCGTGAAGATCAGCGACGCGTTGAACAGGATCGGAAACAGCGCAAAGAACAGGATGCCGAGCCCGATCGCGGCGGCCCAGTCCCCTCGCCCCGGCCAGCGGTCACCGCGGAGCAGCGTCAGGGGTAACAGCAGCAGGAAGCCGATGCTGAACCGGAACGAGCCGATCGCGAGCGGATCGAGGCTGCCCACCAGATAGCGCGTGGCACCGATCGAGGTGCCGCCGAGGCCGCTCGACAGCACCGCGGCCAGAACGCCGGAGATTTCGCCCACACGCCCTCCCTTGACGAGCTCTGAACGCAGCATACGAGGCGCGCCGAAACAGGGAATGGAGTTTCCGTCATGCTGGGATAAGTTTTCGTCATGACCACGCCTGTTCTCGACCCCGATCTGCTGAAAGCATTTCTCGCCGTCGCCGAGCATCGCTCGTTCACGCGCGCAGCCCAATTGCTCAACCGGACCCAGTCGGCGGTCAGCGTCCAGATCAGGCGCCTGGAAGAGCGGATCGGCACCAGGCTGTTTCAGCGCACCAGGGCCGGTGTCGCGCTGACCGCGGCGGGCGAAGAACTCCTCGTTTATGCGAGGCGGCTTCTCGGCCTCAATGCAGAGGCGATCGCTGTGCTCCGCGCACGCAAGCGCGACGCCGTGGTCCGCCTCGGCGTGATGGACGATTACGGCACGATCGTCATTCCGCCATTGCTGGCGCGCTTTGCCCGAAACCACCCGGAGATCCGGGTCGAGATCGAGACCGGCCTGACCGCGACGATGCCGGCCCGGCTCGGCGAGGCCTATGACCTCGTCATCGCCATGCATCCGGAAGGACGCGGCGATGGCGAGCTGCTGCGGCGCGAGCAGGCGGTCTGGGCTGCGGCCAGGACGTATCGGGCCGAAGCACAGGACACGCTGCCCGTCGCGCTCTTCCCGCCGGGCTGCCTGTTCCGGCAATGGGCCGCGGAGGCCCTCGATGCCGCCGGCCGGCCCTGGCGCCTGGCCTTCGTCAGTCGCACCCTTGCGGCGGTGGAAGCGATCGCGGCGGAGGGCCTTGCGATCACGGTTGTGAAGGCCGGCACCCTGCCGCCTCGCCTGCGCGCCCTGTCGAACGGCCTGCCGCCGCTGCCCGCCGCGGACATCCGCCTTCACCGCGCGCGCAACCTGTCGCAGCCGGCGGCGCTGCTGGCGGATCATTTACGGCTTGGGATTTCGGAACCCGCGTCCCATATCCTGACCTGACGCGTTGCCCCATCACCGGATCGGCCGGGTTGGCTGCAAGGCCACGAGGCACAAACGGGACGGACGAGCCGTGAACATTTCCCTCTATGAGCTTTCTGTATGGGTGCTACCGCTGCTGCTCGCGATCACCTTCCACGAGGCCGCGCACGCTTTCGTCGCGTACCGTCTCGGTGACAACACGGCCTGGCAGCTCGGCCGCGTCAGCTTCAACCCGATCAAGCATATCGACCCGTTCGGCACCCTGATCCTGCCGGCGATGCTGCTGTTCGCGCACTCGCCGTTCCTGTTCGGCTATGCCAAGCCGGTTCCCGTCAATTTCCGCAAGCTCAACCATCCCAGGCTCGACATGGTCTGGGTGGCCCTTGCCGGGCCCGCCACCAACATCCTGCTGGCGCTCGCGGCGGCTCTTGCCCTCCATGCCGTGCCCTTTGCACCGGCAGGCTCGGCCCAGTGGATTTTCGACAACCTCAAGAACGCGCTGGTCATCAACGCGGTGCTGGCGGTGTTCAACATGATGCCGATCCCGCCGCTCGACGGCGGGCGCGTCGCGGTCGGGCTGTTGCCTCGGGCCCTCGCCATGCCGCTGGCCCGGCTCGAGCCATTCGGGATGCTGATCCTGATTGGTCTTCTGATCCTGCTGCCGCTCGCGGGCTCCCAGTTCGGTCTAAATCTTGATGTTATTTCAGGAATACTGCGAACGTTGACCGGTTATGTGATTCAGGCTGTTCTCTTCCTGACCGGCAACGCGTAGTTCAACAGAACACCCGAACATAAGCCGAAGGGCTCGAGGCCGACTTGGTCAAAGCTGCCGATATGCTGATCGCGCGACGCGCGGACACCCGCGCCCGCGCCGATTTTGCCACCTGGAAGATGATGGCCAAGCTCAACGGGGCCTCCGCGCTGCCTGCCGAGGCGCAGGAGTTCCTGGCCAGCTACAAGAACCTGCTGGCGCGGATGAGCGAGGGCGAGGCCACCGAGGCCACGATCGGCGCGATCTACAAGGCCTACTATGCCGAGATGGGCGGCGCGGGAACTCCGCCCGACGTCCGCACCCGTCCGCCCGAGCCGGCGGCGGACAATGTTACCGCTTTCCGCCGACCTCCCCCGAAACCGACGAAGACGGCCTCCTTCACGGCGGCGTTTAGCGGAGCCCAGAAACGGCCGCTCCCGGTGGCGCTGATCTTCGTCTGCCTGGTCGTGGTCTATGTCGGGATCCGGCTCTACTGGCGCTGAGCCGATTTCTTCTTTTTCTTCTCGTCCGGCGGCGTGAAGATGATGTCGACGGTCCGCTCGAACCGGTCTTCGGTCAGTCCGGCCGGGGGCTGCGGGATGGGATCGGACTTGCGGACAATCGAGAGCGCGGCCGCATCGTAGGCCACATCCCCCGATGACTCCACGACGTCGACGGACAGCACATTGCCCCTGCGGTTGATCGCGAAGCTGACCTTCACCTTCTGATTATTGGGCTGCTTGCCCTCCGGGTTGACCTTGTGGGCCGTGAGGTGCGCGCTGATCTTGCGATTCCAGTCGGTCGTAATCCTGAGGATGTCCTTGCCGAGGCCAAGCACCGGCGCCAGGGCCTTCTCGGCCTCGCGCGCGTCCTCGTCGAGTGTCTGCCGCGCCGTTGCAACCGACTGCGGCGAAGCCTCGGCAGCGGGTGTCTCGACCGCCGCGATCTTGGGATCCTCGTCCTGCGGCTTCTTCGAGATGTTTTCGGTGACGACCCGATCGGGATCGTCGACCTGTTGCGACTGGTCCTTTGGAAGCTCGGTTTCCTTGGTCTCGGCCTTTTGCTCGGGAAGCGCCTGCTGCTCCTGCATCGCTTCGCTGTCCGGTCCCGGCGGAAGGTCGGTCTCGGGCGCCTTGGGCGAGGCCATCTCGACGGCGAACTCCGCGCCGGACGCGCCCAGGCCATCGTCGTCGTCATCGGTCCGCAGATGGGCCAGGGCGAGCGCGGCACCGCCCAGATGGAGCGCGAGCGCCGCCACCGCTGCCAAAATCCAGAGCTTCCGGGATGGTCTGGCTTCGTCCGACATCGTGCGCCTCTAAGGCTGACCGGCGCCTGCCGCGGGCGCTCCGGGAGCGCCTTCCAGCGCGACCAGCTTCACCCGGGAATAGCCACCTGAGCGCAAGAGCTCCATGACGCTCATCAATTCGCCATACGGCACCGAACGATCGGCGCGCAGGAAGACATACTTGTCCTTGCTCATGTCGGACAGGCCGTCGAGGGTCCCGATCAACTCGGCGCGGTGGACCGGGTTTTCGCCGATCGCAAGCGTCAGGTCGGGCTTGATGCTGAGATAGGTCGGCTTGTCCGGCTTCTTCTGCGGGGTCGCGCTCGAGGTCGGCAGATCGATCGGCAGGTCGACCGTGGAGAGCGGAGCTGCGACCATGAAGATGATCAGCAGCACCAGGATGACGTCGATGAACGGCGTGACGTTGATGTCATGCGTCTCGCCGAAATCGTCGTCGTCATCATTGTCTGCGAGCGAAACGCCCATGGTTCACTCCGCCGCGCGCGAATGCGCGCTGCCGTGGCTGCGGTCGAGATCGCGCGAGAGCAGCCGCGCCGCCGCGCCCGAGGCACGGCTGACGAGCTCGAGATAGCTTTTCGTCATGCGCGAGAAGTGGTTGTAGATGATGACGGCGGGAATGGCGGCGACGAGGCCGATCGCCGTGGCGAGCAGCGCCTCGGCGATGCCGGGCGCGACGACGGCGAGGTTCGTGGTCTGCGACTTCGAGATGCCGATGAAGCTGTTCATGATGCCCCAGACCGTGCCGAACAGGCCGACGAAGGGCGACGTGGAGCCGATGGTCGCGAGCACACCCATGCCGACGCGGATGCGCCGCGCCTCCGCGCGCACGATTTCGGAAAAGCTCGAGGCTGCGCGCTCCTTGATGCCGGCATCGCTGGACAGGCCGGCCGACATCCGCGCCTCACGCAGCGCCGCCGCCAGGAAGGACGGCAGAATGCCCTGCTTGGCGCCGAGCGCCATTTGCGCTTCCGCGAGCGAGCGCGCCTCCGAGATCTTCTTCAGTGCCGAACGAAGCTTGCCGGACGCGACCGACAGCTCGATCGACTTGGCGATCAGGACGGTCCAGGTCATCAGCGATGCGAAGGCAAGCCCGATCATCACCGCCTTCACGATGACGTCCGCCGACATGAACATCACCCAGGGGGACAGCTCCTTCATGGCCGGCGCGATAGCGGCCGCGTCGGGCTTCGCCGCGGGCGCCGCCACCGCCGGAACGGCAGCTGGAGCCGGGCTGGCCGCGGCCGGCTGAGCCGTCGCCTGTGCCAGTGCCGCCGGCTGGGTCTGTGTCTGGGCAGAAACAGGGGATACGAGCCAGGCGGCCGCCAGCATCAAGGCGGCGGCAAGGCTTGCTTGGAAGGACATGATCTTCATACTTCGGCCCAGTAGCGAATGAGGTTGTGATAGATACCCGTCAATTTGACCGTTTCGGGATCGTCACGCCCGAGCCGTTCCACCAGCGCCTGAATCGCGGTGTCGAGGTCAAAGATCATGCTCCGGGCTTGATCGTCCCGTATCATGCTCTGAAGCCAGAAGAAAGACGCAACCCGCGTCCCCCTCGTCACCGGCGTGACGAGATGGAGGCTGGTCGAGGGATAGAGCACGCAGTCCCCGGCTTGCAACTTCACTTCGTGCGAACCGTAGGTGTCCTCGATCACAAGTTCGCCACCGTCATACTCTTCCGGCTCGGCCAGGAACAGCGTGACAGACAGGTCTGTGCGGATGCGAAGGCCGGTCAGGCGGTCGCCGCGGATCGCATTGTCGACATGCAGCCCGAAATGATGGCCGCTGTTCGCCGCATAGCGGTTGAACAGCGGCGGGAAGATCTGCAGTGGGATCGCCGCTGCCAGGAAACGCGGGTTCGACGTCAACGCCGAGATGATGCGGTTGCCGAGCTTGCGCGCGACCTCGCTGTCAGGCGGCAACTGCTCATTGCGCTTGACCATTGCTGACTGCGCGCCCGCGGTGGAACGGCCGTCTTCCCATTCGCTGGCGTCCATGATGCGGCGGAATTCCGCCACATCATCCTTGCTCAGGACGCCGTCTATGCATGTCAGCATGGCACCTCGTCGTTACTCCATCAGTAGCGCGCCGAGATCACCAGATAGGCGGCGCGTCCCGGTGCTTCCAGCACGAAGGGCGCGGCGCTCTGGTACAGCGCGTCATAGTAGCGTTTGTCGAAGATGTTGTTCACGAACAGCTTCAACTGCCAGTTCTTGTTGATCTTGGCTTCCGCGAACACATCGAAGCGCCAGTAGCTCGGAAGCGACGTGCCTGCGTTGGCCGCAAGCAACGAGCCACCGTAGATCTTCGAGCGGTAGACGGCCTGCCCGCCCAGTTCCCAGATATCGTTGAACTGGTACTTCGACAGCATGCTGAACGACTGATGGGCAACGTTGGCCAGAGGAAGCCCGACATTGGTGGTGTAGAGAAGCGGCGCGGGCATGTTCGCGGGCTTCACGTTGGACGCCGTAACCTCCGACTGCATCAGGACGAGGCCGCCGAACACACTCCATTTGTCGGTGATCTTGCCGCTCACGCCGAGATCGATGCCGCGAATACGATAAGCGGAACCTGCGGTGATACACGATATGTTGCCGGTCGTGCCGGCGGGATAGACGCATCCCAACGCGGACGCCGTGGCCACACTATTGACGTTCTGTGCCTCGCGCGCATTGTCCTTGGTGGTCTGAAACAGCGCAGCCGTCAGGAGCAGGTGGCGGTCGAACAGCTCCCACTTGGTGCCGAGTTCGATGGCCGTGTTCTTCTCCGGCCCGAAGATCTGATTGTTGCCGCCGGCCAGAGCGGGATTGACGCCGCCATACGCGGTGCTGGTGCCGTCGAACTCGGCGCCCACCGGGTTCGCTGAGGTCGCGTAGGCCACGTACACGCTGCCGTTTGGCGCCGGCTTCAAGGTCAAACCGAGATTGAAGTTGGGAATCAGGAAGTTTGCCGATTGCTGCTTGAGAGCGTTGCCCGCCCCGTATGCAGACGTATCGAGGTTGTAGTTGTCGTAGCGGAAGCCGCCATTGAGGATCAGGAGGTCACGATAGTTCGCACTGTCCATGACGTAGCCGCTGACAGTGTCGATGCCGATCTTGGCCGGCAGACCGGCCAGTGCGAGCGCCTTCCCGGGCAAGAACGTGTCCTGAGGGAAGAAGACGCTGACACCTGTCGGCGAGCCGCCTGGAGTGATCGGAACTCCGTTCCCTTCCGAGGTGAGCCCGAGATACTTGTCGATCGACGACCGCTCGCGATCGACTTCGATCCCGGCCAGCGCGGTGTGCTTGAAGCCGGCCCAGTCCTGGAACTTGTAGGTCGCTTCCGTCTGGTTGGCGAGCACGTCAGTGATCTGGAGACGGCTCTGCGGATTCATCGTGAGCGTCGAATTCGAAAGCGGGTTGGCGATCACCGGCTGCTCAGGCAGCGTTCCGACATAGTTCTGGGTCGAACGAGATACGCGGAACTTGTTGCTGACCATCAAGTCGGGCGTGATCTGCACTTCCGCGTTCAACGAACCGATGTCCTGGCCGGTCCGGTAGAAGTCGCGGTTGATCTGGCCATACCAGTTGTTGCGGTTGGAGCCGAAGTCCGGGAACGGCCCACCGGCGGTCGTCGCCGTGCTCGGCCGGTAGTAGGGCACGCCGAAGTCCGGCACGCCGGTCAACTCGGTGTGGATGTAACCCCCGGTCACCTTGATCGTGTCGGTCGGCTTCCAGGTCGTGGCGACGAACGCGCCGTTGCGATTATCCTTGACGAAATCGCGACCGGCGACATCGGCGTCCTGGAACAGACCGCCGGCACGAACGGCCAGCGTCGGGTTGATCACCTGGTTGACGTCGAGCACCACACGCTTGGTCTGGTCGGTGCCAAACGTCGTGTCCATGTTGTAGAAACTGTTCTGCGTCGTCGCCTGCTTGGTGACGATGTTGATCGCACCACCGGCGACACCGCGGCCCGCGAAAGTTGAGCCCGGACCACGCAGAATTTCGACCTGCTCGGTGAAGAAGTTTTCACGGACGCTGACGCCCGCGTCGCGCACGCCGTCGATGAAGATGTCGTTGCGGGCATCGAAGCCGCGAATGAAGAAGCGGTCACCGAAGGCATTGCCGCCCTCACCCGTTCCGAGCGTCACGCCTGCCGTGCTCAGGATCGCCTGCTTCAGCGTCGTGGCGTTCTTGTCCGCGAGCACATCCTTTGTAAGCACGGTGATCGATTTTGGCGTGTTGAGGATTGGCTCAGGGAATTTACCTGACGCTTGCACTCGGGTGGCCATATAAGGCGCGGCGGGATTTGCGTACGGATCACGATCGGCAGGACCAGGGCTCGGATTGGCGACAGGCGCTTGTGCGGCCTGCTGCCGCTGCGCCGCGCGCCGCAGCGCGTTGCGCGCGCGAATCTGATCGGCGGTGGGCTTCGAAGCGGTCGGACGCGGACGCTGCTGAGGCGCATCGACGTTCACGGGGGGCAGATTGGTCTGCTGCGCCTGTGCGCCGGTCGAGACCGTCGCGACCGCGATCAGACTGGCGACCGTGGACACAGTCTTGCCGGTCGCAGTGTCGAAATTGTTGCCGAAGGATTTCCGATCCGCAACCGAACGCAACGATCGCGGTGTCTTCATCATGCCCATCACACGCCCCACAGTGCTTATGCTTCCATTGGTCGCGTTGCGACAACGCGACGCATTGGTGCTATCGGGCGTGTTCATGGGGGTCAACGCGATCTCGGCCACACTCCGTTTGAATCCGACCATTTCAAAGCAATTCTAAACTCGGTTGAGTACGCCGCAGTTTTAAACGGTTCTAAACTTGAACCATTCTAATCTGGACATTGATCGCTGCGATCTCGTCGTGCCGCATCAACCTTCGAACTGATGCGCTTCATCGATGCAGAGACGCGAACGATGGGGCGGTGCTATCGGTCGGAGAAAAGCAGGTCAATGCGATTGATCTGCCAGCACATTTGGATTCATCCAGATCGGACTCGGTGCAGATTTCAATCTGGAAACATGGACGCATGCGAGAGCTGCGCAGGCGCGAGCAGCGGCGCCGCTCTCAATCGCTGCTCGGCGGCTTCATCAGCGAGAACAATTCGTCGACGGTTTTCTGCGCGACGGCGCGCACGCGATCGGAGTTGTCCATGCCGGCGATGTTGACGCCGCTAACGACGGCTTTGATCTCGTCGCGGAAGTCGGTCAGAAATCGCAAGGGATCGCGCTGCTCGTTGGCGACGCGCGCGATCAGTCCCGTGATCAGAATCTGGCACGCGATCAGCTTGCCGTTCAGTTCGTCCATCCTGCGCTCCCGTTGTGGCGGGGCCGATATGACCGATGCCGGATTTCCTGACAACCGAAACGCCGTGCAGGCGAATTAGAACCGTTCTCACGGGAGTTGTTTCCGGCTCACTTCGCAGCGCTGCCGGGGCGCCCTTGCGGACAGCTCTGCAGGCCGCCCACACCGGTTCCGGGCATTGCCCAAGATTTGCGCGCGGATCGTTCGCGCCGGGAAAATGCAGCACTGCACACCGTAGTGTCACGGAGCTGCCTAGACAGTGCAAAGCTTTCCAATTGTTTAGGATTCCGAACCGATAGTGCTGTTTACACTGGAACTTGGCGTGTATTATACAAGCGCGCTGGAACCCTATGATTGCTCCACAATTCGTAGTTTTGGGCGTAAGAGCCAACGAGCCGACATGAAAAAAACACGGCCGATCCTCTGGATTCTGATCATCGCGGCCGTGGCCTCCGCGGGTTACTATGGCTGGCAGAAATTCGGCTCGCCCGAGGCCGGAAAAACCCAGACGGCTCAGAAGGGTCCGGCGCGTCCCCCCGCCATCCCAGTCAGCGTTTCGCCGGTCCAGAAGGCCGACTTTCCGGTTTACCTGACCGGCCTCGGCACGGTTCAGGGCTTCAACACCGTACAGGTCCGGAGCCGGGTTGACGGCCAGATCGACAAGATCGCCTTCAGCGAAGGCCAGATGGTCAAGCAGGACGAGCTTCTGGTCTCTATCGATCCCCGGCCCTATCAAGCCACGCTCGACCAGGCCAAGGCCAAGAAGGCGCAGGACGAGGCGAATCTCGCCAACGCCAACCTCGAGCTCCAGCGCGCCATGAAGCTTGGCGAGTTCGCAACCGCGCAGCGGGTCGACACCCAGCGTTCCACCGTCGCGCAGCTGACCGCCCAGATCGCCGCCGACGAAGCCGCCATCTCCAACGCGCAGACCCAGCTCGACTACACCCAGATCAAGGCGCCGTTCACCGGCGTGGCCGGGCTGCGCCTGGTCGACGTCGGCAACATCGTCAACGCCTCCACGCAGACGGGAATCGTAACGATCTCGCAGGTCGAGCCGATCTCGGTGATCTTCACCGCGCCGGAAGATCAGCTGCCCTATATCAGCGAAGGCCAGAAGGCCGGTGCGCTCAAGGTGATCGCGTTCACCACCGACGGGAAAAAGACGCTGGCCGAGGGCAAGCTCGCGGTCATCAACAACCAGGTCGACACGACCAGCGGGACTATTCGGCTCAAGGCGGTGTTCGACAACAAGGAACACACGCTTTGGCCGGGCCAGTCGGTTTCGACGCGCCTTCTGGTACGCACCCTGAAGGACGCGACCGTGGTTCCGGATGACGCGGTTCAGCATTCGACCAACGGCCTCTACGCCTATACCGTCAATCAGGACAACAAGGCGGAAGTGCACAAGATCAAGGTCAGCTACGCCATCGACGGCCGTTCGGTCGTCGACGAAGGCTTGAGCCCGGGTCAACAGGTGATCACCGGCGGCCAGTTCAAGGTCCAGCCCGGAAGCCTCGTCTCGACGGCCGTAGCAAGCTCGGATCCGAGCCAGAACAAGGTACGACAGGAATGACCGAGGGCGGGATTTCGGCACCTTTCATCCGTTATCCCATCGGCACCTCGCTGCTGATGGCCGGCATCCTCTTCGTCGGTCTCGTCGCCTATCCGCTGCTGCCGGTCGCGCCGCTGCCGCAGGTGGACTTCCCGACCATCCAGATCACGGCCAATTTGCCGGGCGGCAGCCCCGAGACGATGGCCTCGTCGGTGGCCCAGCCGCTCGAGCGGCAATTCGCCCAGATCCCCGGCATCGCCCAGATGACCTCGACGAGTTATCTCGGCACCGCCTCGATCACCATCCAGTTCGACCTCAACCGCAGCATCGACGGCGCCGCCAACGACGTGCAGGGCGCCATCAACGCCGCAAGCGGCCAGCTGCCGAAGAATCTGCCCTCGCCGCCGACCTACCGCAAGGTCAACCCGGCCGACGCGCCGATCCTGCTGCTCTCGGCGACATCCGATACACTGCCGCTGACCACCGTCAGCGATGCCGTCGACGCCCAGCTTGCCCAGCAGATCAGCCAGCTCTCGGGCGTCGCGCAGGTCTTCATCGGCGGCCAGCAGAAGCCCTCCATCCGCATTCAGATCGACCCGGCGAAACTCGTCGCCAAGGGCCTGTCGCTGGAGGACGTGCGCAGCCAGATCGCGATCACCACGGTCGACAGCCCCAAGGGCAATATCGACGGGCCGAAGCGCGCCTACACGATCTACGCCAACGACCAGCTCACCCAGTCCAAGGACTGGAACGACGTCGTCATCGCCTATCGCAATGGCGGTCCGCTTCGAATCCGCGACATCGGACAGGCGGTGAGCGGCGCCGAGGACGCCAAGCAGGCAGCCTGGGCCAACGGCAAGCGTGGCGTGTTCCTGGTGGTGTTCAAGCAGCCGGGCGCCAACGTCATCGAGACCGTCGACCGGATCAAGGCCACCCTGCCCMGCCTCGTCGCGGCGATTCCGCCCGCGATCAAGATCGAGTTGATCAGCGACCGCACCACGACCATCCGCGCCGCGGTCGAGGACGTCCAGTTCACGCTGCTGCTAACCATTGCCCTCGTGGTCATGGTCATCTTCGTCTTCCTGCGCAGCTTCTGGGCGACGGTCATTCCCACCATCACGGTTCCGCTGGCGCTACTGGGCGCGTGCGCCCTGATGTGGGTGGTTGGCTATTCGCTCGACAATCTGTCGCTGATGGCGCTCACCATCGCGGTCGGATTCGTCGTCGACGACGCCATCGTGATGCTCGAGAACATCACGCGCTACATCGAGGAAGGCGAATCGCCGATGGCGGCCGCCTTCAAGGGCTCCAAGGAAATCGGCTTCACCATCGTCTCGATCAGCATCTCGCTGGTCGCGGTGCTGATCCCGCTGCTGCTGATGGGCGGCATCATAGGACGCCTGTTCCGCGAGTTCGCCGTCGTGCTGGCGATGACCATCTTCGTCTCGATGTTCGTGTCGCTGACGCTGACGCCGATGATGGCCTCGCGCTTCCTGCGCGCCCATGGCGAGGTGACCCACGGCAAGTTCTACCAGTGGAGCGAACGCGCCTTCGACGGCATGCTGCGCGGCTACGAGTACGTTCTCGATCATGCCCTGGCCTGGCGGCGCACCACGCTCCTGATCTTCTTCGCCACCCTCGGCCTGTCGATCTACCTGTTCATCCTGATCCCGAAGGGCTTCTTCCCGCAGCAGGACGTCGGCCTGATCACCGCGACCTCGGAAGCGTCCCAGGACATCTCCTTCGCCGAGATGCAGCGCCGCCAGGTCGAGCTCGGCAAGATCGTGATGGACGATCCCGACGTCGCCACGATCGCGATGAACATCGGCGGCAGCGGCCGCGCCGGCAACAACGGCAATTTGTTCATCACGCTGAAGCCGCGTAACGAGCGCAACGCGTCGGCCCAGGAGATCATTGCCCGGCTGCGCCCCAAGCTCGAGAAGGTGTCGGGCGCCCGCCTCTACATGCAGGCGGCCCAGGACGTCCGGCTCGGCGGCCGGCCGACGCGCACGCAGTTTGAATTCACGCTGCAGGATGCCGATCTCACCGAGCTCAACGACTGGGCGCCGAAAATCCTCGCCAAGATGCAGACGCTGCCGCAACTGCGCGACGTCGCGACCGACCAGCAGACGCAGGGCACGACGGTCCAGCTCAAGATCAACCGCGACACCGCATCGCGCTACGGCATCCAGCCGCAGCTGATCGACGACACGCTGTACGACGCCTTCGGACAGCGGCAGGTCACGCAGTATTTCACCCAGCTCAACACCTACAAGGTGATCCTCGAGATCCTGCCGGAGATGCAGGGCAGTCTCGACAGCCTGAACAAGCTCTATCTGAAATCGCCGCTGACCGGCGACCAGGTGCCGCTGTCGACCTTTGCGACCTGGACCACCGATCCGGTCCGCCCGCTCTCGATCAGCCACCAGGGCCAATTCCCGGCGATCACGATCAGCTTCAACCTCGCCCAGGGCGTCGCGCTCGGCCAGGCCACCGAGGCCGTGCAGAAGGCGATGGCCGATCTCGGCGCACCACCGACCCTGAATTCGAGCTTCCAGGGCACCGCGCAGGCGTTCCAGCAGTCGCTCGGCACCGTGCCGCTGCTGATCCTCGCAGCCCTCGTCGTGGTCTATCTGATCCTCGGCATCCTGTACGAGAGCTACATCCATCCGATCACGATTCTGTCGACCCTGCCCTCGGCCGGCGTCGGCGCGCTCCTGATCCTGATGGCGGCCGGCTTCGACTTCAGCCTCATTGCATTGATCGGAATCATCCTCCTGATCGGCATCGTGAAGAAGAACGGCATCATGATGGTCGACTTCGCCATCGCGGCCGAGCGCGACGAACACAAGACGCCGGAGGAATCGATCCGTCAGGCCGCGCTGCTGCGCTTCCGGCCGATCATGATGACGACGATGGCCGCCCTGCTCGGCGGCGTGCCGCTGATGCTCGGCCACGGCACCGGCGCCGAGATCCGCCAGCCGCTCGGCTACGCCATGGTCGGCGGCCTGATCGTCAGCCAGGCGCTGACGCTGTTCACCACCCCGGTGGTCTATCTCTATCTCGACGAGCTCAACAACTGGTTCTCGGGCTGGGGCCGTTCGGGTGACGGCAAAGGTCACGAGGCGCCCGAGCACAGCACCGTCAAGCAGGCCGCCGAGTAAGCTTGCACCGCGGCTTCCGCGACGCTACAGCGAGGCCCTCGGTTCACGCCAACGCGGTTTCGCCATGTCCATGCAATCCAGACTTGTCGCCCTCGCCGCCGCCCTTCTGCTCTCGACAGGCGGCGCGTATGCCCAGCAGAGCGCCAAAAAGAACGCCGCTTCCCCTGCACCGGCCGCACAGCCCGCGCCAGCTCCGACCCAGCCGCCGGCTGACGGTGCGCAGCAAGCCGGATGGGTCGTGCGCTGCACCAGCGTCAGCCGCGATGCGCCGCTCGAATGCGCGATGGAGCAGAACGCGGTGCTGACCAAGACTGGCCAGACCATCGTCCTGATCAACATCCGCATCGCGCCCGACACCCGCACGCCGGTGGCGCTGCTGCAATTGCCGCTCGGCCTCAACCTGCCCGTCGGGGCCAAGCTCCAGGTCGACGAGGGCAAGACATTCGACCTCCAGATCCAGACCTGCGAGAACCGCGGCTGCTACGCCTCGACGCCGATCGCGGCGGACCTGCTCGCCGCCTTACGGTCGGGGAAGCAGCTGAAGGTCTCCTTCCAGAACATGGCCAAGGAGGCGATCGCGATCCCGATGCCGCTGGGCGATTTCACGGCGGCCTACGACAAGATCAAGTAAGGCCCACACTGTCATCGCCCGCCTTGTGCGCAATTGCGCACTGGGGCGGGCGATCCAGTACTCCGAGACGGTTATGGCTCAATCGATAGGCCGCGGCGTACTGGATGCCCCGCCTGCGCGGGGCATGACACCGGTTCTCGCCGCCCAACCTCCCGTCCCTACTGCCGCGCCATCTGCGCGTTGCCGACGGCATCGCCGTCGAGCTTCTGATCGTCGTGCATGGTGACGGTGACGCGCAGCAGCCGCCCCTCGAACTCGAACGGCGCCTCGTAATGCGACACGGGGCTGCCACGGTCGCGGCCGATGTCGAGGCCGGACCACGAGATCAGCGTGTGGAAGCCGAGCTGGGTCTGGAGCGACCCCGCCGGCTCGCCGTCGATCAGCAGCGTGTATTCGGTGACGCCGGTGCGCGAACCCTTGGCCGGCGGCTCCTTGCGCACGAGCCGCTCGACATGCACGCCGAGCCGCCGCGTGCCTGACGGCACCTTGCGGTCCGAGCGCACGATCTGGTGGCTGCCGCCGATGTTGAGGTCGTGCACGAGATGGCCATCCCTGACGTAGAGGCTGTAGCCCGACGTCGCGTCGCCATGCGAGATCAGCACGCCGTTTGCACCTGCCTCGTCGATCTCGACATGCGCCTCGATCGTGTAGCTGCGGCTGCGCACGTCCGGCGCGACATCGGTCGGCACGTGCCCCATGCCGGCGTGGAAGACGAAATGGTGGCGCGCACCATGGAAGCGCGCGGCGTTCTCGGCGAAGCGCGGCCCGAAGCGGTCGTCGAGCGGCAGCACCTTGTGCTTCTCGGCCTCCGCCCACCACGTCGCGATCATTGCTGCCAGACGCTCCGGCTCCTTTGCGGCGAGATCGTCGGTCTCGGAGAAATCCTCGTCGAGATGAAACAGCTCCCATTTGTCGTTCTCGAACGGCGTGCCCGAGGGATGGAAAGCGACCGCCTTCCAGCCGCCCTGCCAGAGGCCGCGATGGCCGAACATCTCGAAATATTGCGGTGAGCTTTTTGCGGACGCGGACGCATCCGTGATCGAGCGCGCAAAGCTCTCGCCTTCCAGCGGCATCTGCGGGCAGCCCGCGATTTCGTTCGGCGCCTCGATGCCGATCAGCTCGAGCAGCGTCGGCGTGAGGTCGCAGGCGTGGACGAACTGGTGCCGCAGCTCGCCTTTGCCCGCGATCGTCTTCGGCCAGTTGATGACGAAGGGATCGCGGATGCCGCCGCCATGGGTGTTCTGCTTGTAGCGCCGCAGCGGCGTGTTCGACGCCATTGCCCAGCCATGCGGGAAATTGCTGTGGGTGTCGGGCCCGCCGATATCGTCGAGACGCGCGAGCTTCTCCGCGATCGGCTCCGGCTTGAAGTTGAACGGCCCCATCGCATTGACGAAGCCGAGCGGCCCGCCCTCCTGGCTCGCGCCGTTGTCGGACATCACGATGATCACGGTGTTGTCGCGAATGCCGGCCGTTTCCAGGAACGAGACAAGCCGTGCAAGATGCCGATCGGAATGATCGAGCATGCCGGCGAAAGCCGCCTGCAGGCGGGTGAAGACGCGGCGCTCATCCGCCGAGTGCTCCTCCCACGGCTTCACGCCATCGTTGCGCGCCGGCATCCGGGTTCCCTCAGGCACCAGCCCCATCGCCTTCTGGCGTGCCAGACGCCGTTCGCGCTCGACGTCCCAACCGTGCGCGAATTCGGCGTCGTAGCTCCTGATGATATCGCCCGGCGCCTGATGCGGCGCGTGGCAGGCGCCAAGCGCGACCCAGGTCAGCCAGGGAACGTCAGGACGGTCGGCGACATGGTCGCCGATGAAGCGGATCGACTGGTCGATCAGATCCTCGGTCAGATGATAGCCGTCCGCATACGTGCCCGGTGGATCGATATGCGTGTTGTCGGAGACGAGCTCCGGCGCGTACTGGTCGGTCTCGGCGTCGAGGAAGCCGTAGAAGCGGTCGAAGCCACGGCCGAGCGGCCAGCCGTCGAACGGGCCGGTGGCGCCGCTTTCGGGCAGCGGCGTGACGTGCCATTTGCCGACCATGTAGTTGCAATAGCCATGTAGGCGCAGCATCTCGGCCAGAGTCCCCGCCTCACGCGCGATCTTGCCGCGGTCGCCGGGATAACCGGAATCGAAATTGGCAAGGCAGCCGACGCCGACCGAGTGATGATTGCGTCCTGTCAGCAGCGCGGCGCGCGTCGTCGAGCACATCGCCGTGGTATGAAAGCCGGAGTAGCGCAGCCCCTCCGCGGCGAGCCGGTCGATGGTCGGCGTCTTGATTGTCGAGCCATAGCAGCCGAAATCGGAGAAGCCGACGTCGTCGAACAGTACAACCAGGATGTTCGGCGCGCCCTCAGGCGGCCTTGGCGCCTCCGGCCACCAGGGTCTCGACTCCGCGACTGTCTTTCCGACGGTGCCGCGGAACGGCGTGCCGCTGTTTGCGCTCATCTGCTCCTCCCGATGTTGCCCGGCGGCTGCGGTTGACCCGCAGCTCGGCCACGTCTAAATTATAATCCGAACTATGGTTATGATCTTTGCTGGATGCAAGCGCGGATGCGGCCAAGCTCGGACGAACCCGATTTCGACCTGCCCGGCGTTGCCCCGTCGCGGCAGAAGCGCAGCCGCGAGACGACGCTGGCGCTGCTGCGCGCCGGCGCCGACATGCTGCGCACGCGCAGCCTGGCCGAGCTGTCGATCGAGGCGCTCTGCACCGAGGTCGGCGCCACCGTCGGCGCCTTCTACAGCCGCTTCGAGAGCAAGGAGGCCTATTTCAACGCACTGATGGCGCTGGCTGCGCGCGACGGCGAACAGCGGCTGGGCGAAATGAGACGCCCATCGCCGGATGCGGACCTCGACAAGCTCTGCCACATCATCGTCAGCGGGATCATCGCCTGGATGCGCAACCACGAGGGCGTGCTGCGCGCCGCGCTTCAGCACGACGACACGCGCCCGGACAAATGGACGCCGTTCAAGGCCCTCGCGAAGGCAACGACGGAACGCGCGACCCCTCTCCTGCTCCCGGCCATGGGCAAGGGGCGTAAGGCCGCCAAGACCCGCACGATCGCCTTCGGCTTTCAGGTCATACTGGGCTCGCTGGTGAACGCGATCCTCAACGATCCCGGGCCGCTGTCACTTCGGTCGAAGGAGATGGAGACGCGGCTGGCCGATTGCCTGTTGCTGTTGCTTCAGGCGGAGATCAATCAGTCGACGCCGAGATAGGCCTTCTGCACCTGCGGATCCTCCGCGAGCGCCGCAGCCCTGCCGGACAGCACGCTCTTGCCGACCTGGAGCACGGTCGCGAAGTCCGAGACTTCCAGAGCGAGCTCGATCGACTGCTCGGCGAGCAGGATGGTCAGGCCCTCGCGATGCAGGCGGCCGAAAGTTTCGTACATGGACTCGACCACCGCCGGCGCGAGGCCGAGCGACGGTTCGTCCAGCATCAGCAGCTTCGGGTCGCTCATCAGCGCGCGGCCGACCGCGAGCATCTGCCGCTCGCCGCCGGACATGGTGCCGGCGCGCTGGTTGCGGCGCTCCTTCAGGCGCGGGAAGATCTCGTAGACGCGCTCAAGCAAATTGGCCTGGCGCGACTTGTCGTGCAGCGGCGTCGCGCCGAGCATGAGGTTGTTCTCGACGCTCTGCTGCACGAACAGCCGCCAGCCTTCCGGCGACAGCGCAAGCCCCTTGCGCACGATCGCAAAGGCCTTCTGGCCGGCGATGTCCTCGCCGCGAAAGCTGATCGATCCGGAATGCACGGGAATGAGACCCGCGATTGCGTTCAGCGTCGTGGTCTTGCCGCCTCCATTGGAGCCGAGCAGCGCGACGACGCTGCCCTCCGGCACCTCCAGCGAGACATCGGAGACGCCGATGAGGTCGCCATAGCGCACCTCGAGGTGCTCGATCCGCAGAAGCGCGCCGCTCATAGGTCCCGCCCGCCCATCAGCTCGACCGGCGTATGGCCGGCCGCGGCCTTGGCCGCGCGTTTGCCGAGATAGGCTTCGATCACCGCCGGGTTCGAAGTGACCTCGCGGGGCGAGCCGCGGGCGATCTCCTTGCCCTGGTGAAACACCATCACGCGGCTCGCGAGCGACATGATCACTTCCATGATGTGCTCGACGATGACAAGCGTGATGCCGGAACGGTGGATGTCGCGGGCGAGATCGATGGCGAGCCTCACCTCGTGGGCGTTGAGCCCCGCCATGGCCTCGTCGAGCAGCAGCACCTTCGGCTCGGTCGCCAATGCGCGGGCGATCTCCAGCCGCTTGCGGCCGGGCGTGCCGAGCGAGCGCGCCGGCGCGTCCGCAAGCCTGCTCATGCCGACGCGCTCCAGCACCGCGCGCGCCCTGGTCTCGGCCTCGTGGCGATGCGAGGTGCGCAGGAAGGCGCCGATCATGACGTTCTCGAGCACCGTCATGCCTTCAAAGGTCTGCGGCACCTGGAAGGTGCGGGCAAGCCCGAGCCCGGCGCGCTGTTCCGGCGCGAAGTCGGTGATGTCGGTCCCCTCGAACAGCACGCGGCCCGAGGTGGTCTTGAGATCGCCGGTGAGGCAATTGAAGAAGGTGGACTTGCCGGCGCCGTTCGGGCCGATCAGGCCGAGAATATCGCCCTGCTCCAGCGTGACGGACGCATCGTCCACCGCCTTGAAGCTGCCGAACGCCTTTGTGATCCCGCGCGCCTCAAGGAGCATGGCCGGCTCCCTTATCTGCGCCGGGCTTGCGTCGTCCCATGAACAGGCTGAGCAGGCCGCCGGGCTGGAAGCGCGCGACCAGCACGATGATCGCGCCATACAGGACGAAGGTGAGGCCGGCCCCCTTGCCGCCAAGCCAGCTGTTGGAGATCTCCTCCAGCGGCACGAGGATCGCGGCTCCCACCAGCGGACCGAACAGCAACCCCGCGCCGCCCAGCGCCGCCATGATCAGGATCTTGACCGAGATCAGGATGCCGAGCCCGGACTCGGGATCGACGAAGCCGAACATCATCGCATAGAGTGCGCCGGCAACGCTCGTCAGCGCCGCGCTCAGCATGTAGGCGTAGAGCTTGGTTCGGCTCGCAGGTGCGCCGAGCGAGCGCGCAGCGCGCTCGGAATCCTTGATCGCGCGCAGATAGAATCCCATGCGGCTGTTGGTCATCCACCAGGTGACGAGCAACGTGATCACGAGGACGACCAGGAAGAGGTAGTAGTACGGCAACGACGACAGGAACGAGAGATCGAAGATGTTGCGCGGGACCGTTGGACCGGACAGACCCACGGCCGCACCGAGCCAGTCGGTGTTGGTGACGATCAGCCGCATGGTCTCGGCGACCGCAATGGTCGCCATGCTGAAATAGTGACCCGACAGCCGCAGCGTCGGCACGCCGATGATCGCGGCAAGCCCCACCGCCAGCACGATGCCGCCGGGGATGCCGAACAGTGGCGACAGCCCGAACTTGGCGTAAGACCCCATCGCGGCATAGGCGCCGCAGCCGAAGAACACGACATGGCCGACCGAGACCTGGCCGGCATAGCCGCCGACGATGTTCCAGGCCGACGCGGCGATGGCATAGAGCAGCACCAGTGCGCCCAGGCGCTGCTGGAACGGCGAGGACAGCAGCAACGGATAGGCAATCGCCAGTGCTGCGACGATCGAGAGCCAGATCAAGCGCCGCATTGCAGCTTTCTCATCAGAGCTTGCCCATCAGGCCTTGCGGCCGGAACCAGAGGAAGAACAGGAACAGGACATAGACGACGATGTCCTTGTAGACCGCACCGATCAGATAGCCGGAGAGCGACTCGATCACGCCGATCAACAGGCCCGCGACGAGCGCGCCAGGCACGCTGCCGAAACCGCCGAGGGACACCGTGACGAAGGCGACGATACCGAGCGTCTCGCCGACCGTCGGCACGATATAGAAGAAGTTCGCGATCAGCGCGCCGGCAAGGCCGGTGGCGCCGGCCGCGATGGCCCAGGCGATCGCCTGCATGGTATCGGGCCTGATGCCCATGAGCTGGGCCGCGGTCTGATCCTCCGCCACCGCCAGCATTTTTGAACCAAGCGATGTGCGCGTCAGGAGCAGGTGGAGACCCAATGTCACCAGCAGCGCGACGACACCGGCAAGCAGCCGCGAGGCTTCGATGCGCAGGCCCGCAAACGCATAGGTGCCGCCGACGATATTCGACGGCATCGACAGGAAGTTGGCGCCGAACCACCAGAACACGGAATAGCGCAGCAGCAGCGCGAGCCCGAACGTGCCGAGGATCTGCGCCAGCATCGGCCCCTTCATGATGTCGCGGATCAGGGCGAAATAGACGACGACGCCGACGGTCGCGAGCACCAGTGTCGCCAGCGGCGCGCCGAGGATGGGCCCTCCCCCCATCAGCGTGTAGACGACATAGGCGACGTACATGCCAAGCATGACGAAGTCGCCATGCGCGAAATTGACGATGTTCATCATGCCCCACACCAGCGTGAGGCCCGAGGAAAACAGGGCGTAGACGGCGCCAAGCAGAAGCCCGCCGACAATCACCTGCACGAGTACAAAGGACATGAGCTGCGTTGCTCTGATCAAAACATTCTGGGAAAGGCGGGACGCGCGGTCCCGCCTTCAGGCAATCTTACCAGCCCCTGTAGGGCAGTACCGGCGCCTTCTCGGCATTGGCCTTCGGCCATACCGCGACGTAGTTCTCGCCATCCTGGAGCTGGATGATGGCGCCGGACGCGAGGACATTCTGGCCCTTGTCGTCGAACTTCACGCCCTTGTAGCCGATCATGAGTTGCTCGGGCTTCAGGTCCGTCGCCTTCAGCGCGGCCTGGATCTTTGCAGGCTCGGTCGAGCCGGCGCGGTCGATGGCATCGGCCAGCACGAAGAAGCCCTGCATCTGCCGGGCGACCGTGTCGTCCATCTCCTCGCCGCTCTTCTTCTTGTACATGTCGGCGATGATCGCCGACGCCGAGCCCGGCGGTCCCACGACCCAGGACGAGCGGTTGAACACGCCTTGCGAGCTCTTGCCGACCGCCTTGGTGAAGGATGGATCGGAGTAGCCGGCATCGTCGGCCAGCAGCACGGCCGGCTTGTAGTCGAGCGACTGCATGGTCTTGGCGAACAGGATCGCATCCGACGTGTAGCTGATCATGATGACGACGTCGGGCTTCTTGTCCTTGAGCTGGAGCACCTGGCCCTGCAAGTCGGTCGCATTGACGGGATAGGCGACGTCGAACGCGATCGGCTGGCCTTTTTCCTTGAAGGCGCCGGCGATCGTGTTGGCGACCGAGGTGCCGTATTCGGTGTTGTCATGGACCACCGCGACGCTGTCGGTCTTGGCGCCCTGCGCCTTGATGTCAGCGAGGAAGTCGACATAGATCTTGGCGAAATCGGTCGCGATCGGCGTGGTGCGGAAGAACCATTTGAAGCCGCGCTCGGTGAGATTGGCGGCGACCGATTCCGAGTTCAGGAAGGGAACGCCGTATTTCTCGGCGATCGCGCTCGAAGTCAGCGTGACGCCGGACTGGTAGGAGCCGAACACGGCCGCCACCTTCTCTTCCGTGATCAGGCGGAGCGCCTGATTCTGGCCCGTCGCCGGGTTGCCCTGGTTGTCGGCGAACACGGCCTCGATCTTGGCGCCGCCGAGGCCGGCAAGGCCGGCGTTCTTCGCCAGCGGCAGATTGCCAAGCTCAGGATGGGCGTTGTTGATGATGTCCATGGCGACTTCGAGCGCCGCCTTGGCGTGCGCACCGATCGAGGCGGTGCCGCCGGACATCGGCATGATGACGCCGATCTTGATGACCTTGTCCTGGGCCTGCGCGCTGGAGCCGAGCACAAGGAACATCACGGCTGCGCAAAACAGCCTGGTGACGTGCTTGAAATTCATCAAATCAGACCTCCCAAAGGGTTTCCCCGACCAAGCTATTTTGGAAGCTGCAGGCTAAGCGCCCGCTTCCGTTTGTTTATGCCTGGTGGATCTAGGATGGCATGCCAGCCGGACACCGGCAAGGTGAAACGGACTTGCAGCAATGCTGCATGGGAGGCAGCGAACGCGGTAACCCGAACGGCGGACGTCATTGCCATCTGCAGGGGTGGGTTAACACTGCGACTGCGCCAAGCGCGGTCCGCTGGCGTAACCCGGCCCCGTGTGTTTCCGCGAACGCAGAGGCGGTGGGTGACGCTGCCGCCAACCCACCCTGCGAAACGCCGTCAGCCGACGACGTCGCTCGCCCGCAGCAACGTCGTGAAGCCACCATAGATCATGCGCTTGCCGTCGAAGGGCATGTCGGCGCCCTTGAGCCGCTCGTCGGCCATCACCTTCTTGTTGACGGCATCGCGGGTCTCCCGGTCACGGTAGACGATCCAGGAGAACACCACGACCTCATCCTCCTTCGCGATCACTGCGCGCGGAAACGAGGTCAACTCGCCATAGGGCACGTCGTCGCCGATGCACTCGACGTAATCGAGAGCGCCGTGCTCCATCCACACCGCGCAGGCCTTTCGCGCCAGCGCCTTGTAAGCCTCGATCTTGTCCTTCGGCACGGCCAGCACGAAACCATCGACATAGGGCATCACGGATCTCCTTGGGTTGCCTGCCCCAAGGACGAAGCGGCGCTCGGCGATCCGACACGTCATCGCACTTGCAAGGTGAGGCAAACTGTCGCGAGGATTTCGTGCGCTACTTCACACTTGAAGCTCGCGGCGCCGTGACATCATCCCGGACGTTTGCGCTCACACATCGGCTACTTCAGATTGCCGCCGAGCAGAAGGCAGCTTTCATGAGCACCCGCCTGTCATTGCTTTGCGTCCACGGCGTCGGTCACGCGGAGATCGACGCCGAGTTTCGAAAGTCCTGGTCCGAGGCGATCATACGCGCCGTCCAGTCCGTCGATCAGAGCCTCAACCCGGCCATCGACTTCCTCTCGTATGACGACCTGTTCGACAAGAGCCCGCCCAACCTCGTCACCTACGGCATCGCGCTGGCGAAACTGCTGGCGAGCGCGACCGTCCACGGGATCGGTGATCTGCTCGCGGGCACACGCAGCCTCGATGATGTACCAACCCTGATCAGATGGACCGCGGGCATGGTCGCCCAGTGGTCGGTGGATGAGCAGTTGCAGGCCGCGCTGCGCGGCGCGGTCCTCGACAAGCTGAAGAGCGGCAACTACGACGTTGTCCTGGCTCACAGCCTCGGCTCGCTGATCTGCTACGACACGTTCGTGCGCAACCCCGCTGCGATCAGGGACAAGGTCTTCGTCACGTTCGGCTCGCAGATCGGCAATCCCGCGGTGCGCGACATCTTTGCAGGCCGCATTCAGGACCTTCCCTGCCGGAAATGGTACCATCTGTTCAACCGGGAAGATCGCGTTCTCACCTATCCGCTCGAGATCGCCGCAGACAATTTTCAGCAGGTGCTGACACCGTTCGATGTCCCCAACGATCTCCTGAATCACAACGCGACATGGTACCTGTCGCGCCCCGAGACCGTCGCCACCGTCTGGCACGACGTGGTCCCGGTCCCGGCGTCACGCTCCATCGTCAGCGCCGCGCGGGGAATTGCCCGCATCGACACGCGGCCGACCCGCCGCGCCCTGCTGATCGGCATCAACGACTATCCCAAACCCGCGGACAGGCTCGAAGGATGCGTCAACGACGTATTCCTCATGAGCTCGGTGCTACAGGAAAGCGCCTTCAAGCCGGACGAAATACGCGTCGTGCTCAATGAGCGGGCGACGGCGCAGGGCATCATGGAAAGGCTTCACTGGCTGCTCGATGGCGTCCGCGACGGCGACGAGCGCATGCTGTTCTACTCGGGCCATGGCGCCCAGATTCCCAGGTACAGCCCGAGCGGCGCACCGGATAGCGTCGATGAGTGCCTGGTTCCCTATGATTTCGACTGGACGCCCGAGCACGCGATTCTCGACCGCCAGTTCAGCCAGCTCTACTCACAGCTTCCATACGATTGCTATTTCGTCGCCATGCTCGACTGCTGCCATTCCGGCGGCATGACACGTGACGGCGGTCCACGCATCCGCGGCCTGACGCCGCCCGACGATATCCGCCACCGGGCGCTGCGATGGGAGGCACGCGAAGGCATGTGGGTGCCGCGTGAGTTCCCTCCCCTGAACGAGAGTCTGAGCAAGAGCAAGAACGGCGCCGACTATCTCGGCGACAACGGCGCCACGCAACGGCTCGGGCGCAGCATGGCGCTCCGCACCCAGCCCGACAAGGAATACAACAGGACGCGGGCCGAGCTCGGGCATCACGGTCCTTATCTGCCGATCCTCCTCGAGGCCTGCCAGGAGCAGGAGCTGTCCTATGAATATCGTGACGGCGTCACGTCGTATGGCGCCTACACGTTCTGCATGGCGAAGGTGCTGCGCGAACAACGAGACCGCGGCGCCAATCCGTCGTTCCAGGAGCTGAGCGAGCTCGTCACGGCCAAACTCCGTCGCCTCAAATACAACCAGACGCCCAATCTCGTCGGCGCCAAGACGCGCGTCAGTGCGAAAATTCCATGGGGCGCGGCAGATGCAGGTCGCGGCCAGCGGCGGACGCCGAAGAAGCGTGCCGCCAAGACAGGCCGGAAGAAGCGCCGCTGATCATTTGGCCTTGCATCGCCGCGCGGCACATCGCGGACGCGATGAGGCCGCACCGACGAAAGGAGAGGCCTGCCGACGGCACGTCAGGCTCACGACGCGGGCCCGATTCAGAGCAGGTTATGATCTGGGTAAATCGCCCGGAACTGGCTGGGGAACCTGGATTCGAACCAAGACAAACAGAGTCAGAGACGGACAGCACCATGATGCGAGCTCCCAATTTTGCTGTCATCGGGCTTTCCGGTTGATCTCGGGCGCGCAGCAGCTACCTGCGAGGATATGGTGGTAGTTCAGCTTAAACGACCTTAAACGTGCTGCGTCGATCGCGGGCTCTGATCTCGCGAGCCTTTCGGAACATCTCCGCAACTAAGTCATAGGCATGCTTTCCGTAACTGCCGGCCGCCGCGACGATGACGTCGCCGCAGACCAGGGCATGGTTCGGCGTGCACCAAGGGCTACCGGCGCTGGTGCCGGAATTGGCGTCACTGCAACCGGTCGCCGCCATGAAGTAGGTGTGCAGCGGCGTAAAGGTCGTCGAGACGGTGACCGTGTATGGCGTTGTGACGGCTAGGGAAATCGCCCCCCAGGCAGCCGAAATAATATAATGGCTGCGGCCATTAAATGTGATAATCTCGGGACCATTTTAATAGTCAGGAAATTTAAATATGACAGCCGCCCGAGATTTCCCGCGTACTGCGGCAATCGCCAAACACGTCCTGCCATCTCTGTCCTCAGTTTTCTGCTCGGTGCGCGCCCAACGGGCGTCATCTCTTGTGGAAACCGCAGGCGCCATCCTTCAAGGCAAGGGCGCCGGATCGGGATGGGACATGCGCGCCGAGGTGAGATCTCACCGGCGATTTCTGTTTGCCGGCGCAACGGTGTTCGACGTCGGCGCCAATCTCGGCGAATGGTCCTTCACGGTGTCCAGGTATCTGGACGGCAGGGCCAAGATATTCATGTTCGAACCGCAGCCGGCGTGCCGGTTGCGCCTGGAGCCCATGATCGAAATGGGCGCCGTGCTGACGCAGGCGGCGGTCGGTGAGACCGACGGCGAAGCCATACTGTTCACACCTGATCCCAATGGCACCGGCGGCAATGCCTCGCTGCATAGGCGCCGCGACACCTATTTCAGCCAAGGTAAGTTCGCGACCATGAAGGTCAACGTCGTCACCATCGACCGCTTCATGGAGATGCAATGTCTCACCAAGATCGATTTTTTGAAGATGGATATCGAAGGCAACGAGCTCGCGGCCTTGCGAGGCGCCAAAAAGGCGATGCAGCAGAAAGCCATCCGCGCGCTGTCCTTTGAATTCGGTTCCGCCAACATCAACAGCCGAACGTATTTTCACGACTTCTGGGATCTTCTCACCGGCTACGGCTACAAAATCTATCGTGTGTTGCCGAGCGGCAAGCTGCTCCAGATTGAGCACTACCAAGAGGACCTGGAGTATTTCCAGGGCGCCACCAACTATGTCGCCGAGAGCGTGATCGAATAAGACCCCGCCGGGATGTCTTTCGCCGCAACGAGATTGCACGGCACCATGCCGCCGTTGGTGACGGCGAACTTGGCGGCGTCGGTCCCGCCGATGACCACGGGGATTGTCTGTGCCCCGGTAACGGTGATGGCGCCGATGACGCCACCCTTGTTCTGAGCCCCAAGGTTGGACAGCGACGTCTTTGACAACAGCACCGCCGTCACACCGGCTTGAGGCAGCGAATCCGAGTTGACCCACAGCGTCGAGGTGCCGCCGCCGCCAGGCGTGACGAAGCCGCCAGTTGAGTGCAGCATCTGCCTGTTGTGATCGGTGACGGTGACGCGCGCTGAAGTTCAACCAGGCGCAAAAGCCAGCGCCGAGCGCTAAAATCATCCCGATGACGAACCACAGAATGGCTGACAGATAGGGAGGCACTCCTGTGGCAGAAGCCCTATGAAGGTTTCGAAAGACGGAACGACAACTGAACGGAAGGGGGATCCAATCGTCGAAGGTGACAGCCTCCTTGTCCAAGGCGGAATGACCATCGTTGCCCCCGCCTGGCGGATTACGGATCTGCTCGATTCCGAATCGTTCGAGATTGTCCGGAGAGATCGTGAAACTCGGGCCTAGGACCTTATAATGTCGCGTCTCTTGTCGCGCCGAGCCGCCTTAAGTGCACTTGAGCCTTTGAATTTGCACACGATTTTGGCGCGACAGGCGCGACAAGAAAGCCGCCCAAAATCGACCAGCAGAATCACAATTAACTCAGCAATTTCAACGATTTAAGGGATGGCTGGGGAACCTGGATTCGAACCAAGACAAACAGAGTCAGAGTCTGTTGTGCTACCGTTACACCATTCCCCACCGGAATAGTCGAACAAATTCAATAGCTTACTGACTTGTTCGACTGCGGCCGGAAGCGCGTTTGGCGCAAATCACGGCTCAGGCGTGGCAGCGTTCTACCCGCTCGGCCTTGGGCTGGCAAGCGCTGCGGTGCACGGGCCTGTGAACCGGCGGCGCGACTGCGCCAGTGACCAAGACCCGCCGGCGCAGTCATCGCCTGATTCAGTTCGCTGATGCCCGCGGCCGAAAATCCCCCGTCTGCTGCTTCATCCGCTCCCCGCTAGTTCGAGCCGCAGACTCGAACCACGATCTCGGCCTTGCCATTCGCGATCATCACCTGGCCGTATTCGTCCTGCGGCGGGCTTTCCTCGTAGCGGAGCGGGATCGTGGTAATCGCTTCCTGCGCTTCGCCGCCGGGCTGCTGCGTCTTAACGTCGAGGATCAGGATCTTCGGATTGATCCCCTGCGGCGAGCGCCTGGTCAGCCGGGCCTGCCAGCCATCGGTCGGTACCCTCACGTCGCCGACCATGACCAGCCTGGGCGGCGCGCCCGGCGCTCGGTCGATCCAGGCCTTGAAGGTGTTTCTCAGCAGGACAGTCATGACACGTCTCTCCTTTGCCAAGCTGCGAATTGTCCGCCCCTCGTCCCGACGCGCGGCGCCGGCCTTTCGCCTGTGAAATCGGCGCAACCGGACGGACCGACATCAGGCCCCAACAAACCACCCGATCACCGGCTCCTCCTCCGCCAGGCCTTCAAGTCCCGGCTGCCGCCTTGGCGCGGATCGCGTTAGCGACGGCCGGAGCCTCACCGCCAAGCGCCTTCACGGCCGGCAAGTTTTCCGGCCCGCCGACGGCTTTGGAGGCTTCCGCAACCTTGTTGATGTCGGGGACGCTCTTCTTCACGAACGCGTCGATGAAGTCGGCGCCGGCGTACCCGGCCGCCAGGACGCTCAGGAGAAATAGCCGGCCGATTTCCTTCGGCTCGACCATAAGCCCCGCGGAGATCCCCGCCACGCAGCCGATCACTATCGATACCAGAAACGCCGACCCGTCGAACACGTCCTTGAAGCCCGCGCTCAGGCCTCGCGCCTGATCGTGCACCTTCTTCGCCCCGCCGATGGCGCGAACGCATTGGCCGACCATCCCCAGCAAGCCACAGAGCAGCAAGTAGTAGATCCATTCGGCGCTCGTCGCGAGTATCATGCTCCTCTCCCGCGGTTGTCTCTTGCGACTGTGCACGGGCCGATCGGTTTCCGGCCGACCGTGCTTTGGCGGCGGAGGAAGGATAGGCTTGCAAGGCGAAGCTGATCGTGAAAGGCGCGTGAATTCGGCGGTCGAGAGGCGTCTCAACGGGTCAAGCGGATCTGTGCTTCTCCCCCGAGCGCCGATGCAGCCGCTCTCCCCGCCCGCGAACGACGATTCACGTTCAAATCACGTTGCCAAACTAGGATCACCGTCGACTTTGGGACGTCTACGATCGGCCGGCGCGGTCCACCGATACAGAGCCGGCCGAGACCGCTCCGTTCGCCGCCAGTTTCGACGACCTGAAGGAAGCCGATCTGACCTTTTTTCGAACGGCCGGCAATGCCGCCGGCGGAAAGCCAAGGGAGACCGCAATGAAATTCGAGATGTTCGACGTCGAAAACTATGACAAGTGGGGCGACCTCGTGAAAAAATGGGCTCGCGATCGATCGTCGCGCCCGACCACCGTCGCCGAATTCCAGGACCAGCTCCTGAAGGCCGACGTCATGGCGAAATATCCCCAGAAATTCACCGAGCTTGTCTTCATCGAGACGTCCTACGATGACGGCAAGCTGCTGATCAAGCTGCCGCCGGCCGAGCTACTCAATGAGGCCGAAAAGGAGGTGCAAGGCACCTCCCCTTACCCAATGCCGCCGTTCTACGCGAGCGACATGAACGACAGCAGCCTGAAGAACGATACCCCCAGCAGCAGGCTGCAGTTCCATTCGAAGCGTGTCGGCGAGTACACGATCAAGTTCTGCGGATGAGCAGGCACCCGCTCACCATGCGTGATGCCTGAAGCCAACGACCGGGACGCCTGCGCCGCCTATGCCATCGCGCAGGCGCTCCCAATCCTCGCGACGGGCAATTGGATGCGCATGGAGCAGCCAGAGCGCGATCTCCTGGTCGGCGGGCGGCTTGCCGAACCATATCGCGCGGATTCCATCGAGGAATTTCCTCGCCTCGAGGCGCGCCTCTTCCGTCCTGCCGAAATGAAACAGTGCGGCCGCCTTCCAGCCCGGGAGCGTCTTCGCCACGTTGTTGGCGCGATCGATCCCCTCGATCGCCTCCAGGTAATTGCCTCGCATGAACTGAAGAACGGCGCGATAGGGCCAGTGCAGTGGCGGCGGCGACCAGAACACCTTGAGAGCTTCTGCCACGAGTTCGTTGCCGCGCTCGAAATTGCCGCAAAACCCCTGGCAGGACGCTGCCGACAGCAAGGTCCAGGGATCGTTGCCGTTGAGCTCGCATGCCAGATCGATGTGGGCACTGGCTTCCGAATATTGCATCAGCATCGCCTGCGACCAGCCGAGGCAGAGCTGGGCCCTGGAATCGACGGGGTCGAGCTGCACCGCCGTTCTCGCAAGCTCGAGCGTGGACCTCGCCTTCGTCAAATCGCGGAACAGGCCCGGAAAGACGAGATGCTCGGTATTGTTCATTTGAACCAGCGCGCTGTAGCTCGGCGAGAAGTTCGGAGCGACGGCGATCGCCTCGGTCAGGAGCGCGGTCGAAGCGCGCCAATGTTCAGCGCTGAAGCTTCCGAAGCTTGCCTGTGCGCGAAGCCAGCGGTCGTAGATGTCCAGGGACACGTCCGGCGCGACAGCCACGCGCGTCAGCCGCTCGGTCGACAGATAGACGTTCACAGAGAGCGCCGTACGTTGCACGATCCTTTGTTGCACCTGGAACCAGTTCTCGAGCTTCAACTCGAACGTGTCGCTCCAGATATAGACGCCGGTGTTCGTCTCTCGCAGCGTCAGCACCATGCTGATCGTGTCACCCGCCTGATAGGCGGTCGCCGCCACGCTGTAGCGGGACGCTGCCGCACGCTCTCCCGGCGCCACGGGTTGTTGCGCAGTGCCGTCTCCGACATACCACTCGCGGAATTTGGTCAGGCAGGCGATGAGGTGATGTCGAAAGCCCGTCACGAGGTGGACGCGATCCGCGCTTACGCCATTCATGCTGAACGGATCGACCAGGATCGCGATCTTGGCCGTCGCCCGGGACGAGGCCGGCGATTGTCTCGGCGCTTCATCGGCAGCCGGAACCTGCGCGCCGTTGCGCTGCGTCTGATCGCCCGCAACGGATGCGGCCTCACCCTCGAATTGGCCGTTCTTGATGTCGGCGATCAATTGCTGGGTCTTGGTCGAAGGCTCCATCCCGTATTCATCGTCGAGAATGTTCCACAAGGTCTTGTAAGCACGGAGCGCGCCGGACAGGTCGCCTTCTTCCGCGCGCGTTTGCATCGCGTAGCGGCACGCCTCCTCGTGGGTCGGGTCGAGACTCAGGATGGCCTCGGCCAGCGCGCGCCGGTTCGCCACGGCAAGTCCGACGTTCCTGAGGCCGGCCTCGAGTGCACGCGAGATGCGATCATGGAAGGTCTGCCGCTTGGCGAGAAGCCAGACGCGGAACGACGGGTCGATATCGTCGAGGCCCGCGAGAAGAGTTTCCATGACACCTGGCGCGCTCATCAGCAGCGGATGCGCCTGTTGCGCTTCGGCCTCTCGCAAGGTGTCCAGGAGATCGACGCGCAGCCGATCGCGGTCCATTTCGACGAGCATTTTCTCGATCTGAAACCCGTCATATCCGGCCTCCAGGAACGTTTCCCGCAACTCATGGAGGACCTGACGAAGCGACGCACGCGCCTTGTATTCGTCGGACTCGCTCCACAGCAGCCCGACCAGACGCTCACGTGTTTCCTGGTGGCGATCCGTCAATGCCAGGTAGCCGAGAACCGCCCGCGACTTTCGGCTCTTGACCCGAATTTCCCGCCCCGCGAATGCGACGGACAGACCGCCCAAAACGGAAATCGACAGGTTTTCGCTCGGCTTGGGAATTCCACCTTCCCTTGCAATGGACTTCGAGAGAGGTGCTCGAGCGCTCACTTTGGATCCGCTCCGATAAACCGCTTTTGGGAATAACAGCAACTATAACAAACTAATTCCACGTGTATAGGCATCGCCTCCTCCGGTCCTGCGCCGAGCGGACACCAGACGTTCGGTCGCGACTTCGGACGGCTCCATCTGGAGCGCCGGCGCGACGATCCGAACGACGGCAATCCCGAACATGGGACGGGTCAGATCGACGGCAAACGTCTCGACGCCTCTGGCTGACAGTCTCTCGACCAATGCAGCGAGCTGCCGCGCGGGCGTGTCCGGGCTGAACTCCGCGGCTGCGTGGCGGGGCGCGATCGGATGCAGCAACGCGCAACTCGCGGCATCGATCAGCGTGCTGCGAGCGACGTGGCGATGATCATGTTCGTTCAGCCGCTCGTCGCCTCCTTCCCGGCGCTTCTGCTCGACGACGGCATAGGCCAATTCCATCTGGCACATCTCCGTCAGCGCCGAGCGGACTGCATTTTCGACACTCAAGCGTGCAGCCAGTCCGCACGCGAAGCCGCTGCCATCGGCGCAGCAGGAGATCGCGACGATGCAAGGCACCTCCATGTCGGTGGTGATCTCGAGCAGCCAGGTTCGCCTCGTCGTGACGCCGCCGCGCGCTTGCGCAACCCAGGCTGCGGCCGTTGCCGCGGCGTGCCCCTCCAGCGCAACCTGCCGCCCGCGAAGGCCGCCGCGCCACCACAGGCTCGCCGCATCCCTCTCGACCAGCTCCAGCATCCCGTGCAACGCAGCCGTCTCGAACGAGGTGCCGGCCGCGCAGCCCGAGCTCAGGCTGAATGGCGGCGTGAGCGCGCTTCGCTCGGGCGTGCGGCGCAGGCACAGGTCCGCCGGAAACGGCACCGACCGGCCGCTCGATAGTTGCGTTGCTTCGATCCAATCGACGTTGTTGCGCGCCGACAGGCGCATGAACTCGGAGAGGACCGACCGGGATGCGGGATCGAAGGCGGCAAGTCCATCTGCGATCGGGCCCTGCTGAGGCCGATCCAGCACGGTTTCGAACTGGGAGAGGTATTCGACCCCTTCTCCGATGCATGATTCGAAAGCCTGACGAAGCGAGAGACCGGCGCCGGATGCACTCGAGCGAGCCTGATGCGAGATGGTGGAATCGACGCCGGTCGCACTGATCTCCGCGCCGAAGAACGTGACTCCCGGAGCATCACGGGAGACCAGCTGGAAGACGTCGGAAAATCTGGCCGCCGCTTCGAGCAGCGCAATGCGATTGCGCGTCTCCGACGGCTCCGCCCCACCCGACGGGAGGTATTCGAGTTTCTCGAGGATGGATTCCAGGTCGCGATCGCGGCCGTGCGCTGGCGGGCCCGCCAGATATGCGGCCAGCCGCTCGAACAGATTGGTTGCCTTCGACGCTTCCATCGGTCGGTTCCGCTACCCGACAGGGTACAGCTTCGATCGACAGCATGCCATCAAGGCCCCTGCGGCAGGTCAAGAAATTCGTGCGATGACACCACAACCGTGCGAATTCACGCTGGCTTCACGCCCCCACATGATGATCGGCCCTCGACCGTAACGGGTTAGATGGCCGGTATGTGGAAAAATGGCTTTGTCGTTGCTATGGCAGCGGAATTTTCGTTCGCGGCCTATCATCGGCCGATTTCGATCCGACGCAAGGTCCGGCGATGGATCATCGTGTCCCGCTGCGGTCCGAACTCGGAGTTCATCACCATCGCGAGCGCACCGGGCAAGGTTGAACCGGAGGCCGAAGCTCCGATCGGCCTCGCGCCGATCAACACGGCCGTTGGAATTCTCCTGTCGGAAACCGCGGAGGACATCACGTTCCTGATGCTTCGGCAGCAGCCGACCCACTTTCCGATCGCAGGAACATTCTTCCCGACCGACGGCTACAGCCGGATTTTCGAGTCACAAGGCAGGTTTCGCCTGCGGAGCGAAGGACGACACGCGCACTGTGCGCGAGGCCTCGACAGCCACGTCCGCAGCGACGTGCCGGATCCCCTGCCGAACGCGCAACGTGCAATGGGCTGGCATGTCGAGGCTGTCAGGCACAACTGGGTTGGCGAATTCTTCGAATGAGGGCCGAGCCCCGCGCTCAACGGGGCTCGTGAGGAAGCTGAGCCGACAGCGACCCGTCCGCCAGATAAGCGACCGTCGCCTACTCCAGCTTGATATTCGCCGCTTCGATCACCTTCTTCCACCGCTCGGTCTCGGAGGCGATGTAGGCCTTGAAAGGTTCGGAATCGACCGCAACCGCGGCGGCGCCGAGCTCGGCCATCTTCTGCACCGTCTCGGGCTGCTGCATGAAGGCGCGGATCTCGCCCGACAGCTTTTCGACGATGGGCTTCGGCGTGGCCGCGGGAACGAAGAAACCGTGCCAGGCCACCGCTTCGAAGCCCGGCAGGAATTCGGCGACGGCCGGGACTTCCGGATCGAAGGCGGCGCGCTTGGGCGTTGCAGTGGCGAGCATCGCGAGCTGGCCGGTCTTCACCTGCGGCAGCAGCAGCGGCACGTTGTCGAAGGCAAGATCGATCTGGCCGCTCAACAGATCCGTCAACATCTGGCTGGAGCCCTTGTAGGGCACATGCACCATCTTGGTGCCGGTCATCTGTTGAAACAGTTCGGCGGCGAGATGCTGCGAGGTGCCGACGCCGGCCGAGCCGAACGAGACCTTGTCCGGGTTCGCCTTCAGATAGGCGATCAGCTCCAGCACGGTGCGCGCCTTGATCTTGTTCGGATTCACCACGAGCACATTCGGCACGACGCTGATCTGGGCGACCGCCACCAGGTCCCTGTCCGGCTGGTAGCTGAGCTTGGGCCCGTAGAGCGTGGGGTTGATCGCGAGCGCGGAGGTGCTGGCAAGACCGAGCGTGATGCCGTCAGGCGCCGATTTCGCCAGCCGCGTCACGCCGAGGATCGAGCCGGCGCCGCCGACATTCTCGACCACGAACGGCTTGCCGAGCTTCACTTGCAGATGGTTCGACACCATGCGCGGGAAGATGTCGGCGGTGCCGCCGGCGGCGAAGGGGACGATCACCGTCACCTGCTTGGCCGGATAGCCGTCCTGTGCCTTTGCCGGCGACGTCGCCAGCAGCACGGCTGCGGCAAGAACAAGCCACATCGATCTCATCGAAGTTTCCTCTACTGTTACTGTTTTGTTGATTGGGTGCCGCGCGCGGCGGAGGTGACTAGAACGCGACCTCGTACAAGTTCAGGATCGCATCCCGGCCGAGGTCTCGCGGATTGTTGTCGAGCAGGCGGCGAATGGCATGGGCCTCGTCGGCCATCACGCCGAGATCGTCCCTGGGCACGCCGAGCGCGGACAGACGCATCTCGATGCCGAGATTCTTGCAGAAATCGTAAGTGGCGTCGAATGCAAGCTTCGCATCGTTCTGCGCCGGCAGGCCGAGCGCCGCCAGCACCGCGACCGTCTTCGCCTCGACTGCCGGCATGTTGAAGGCCAGCGTATGCGGGAAGATCACGGCACAGGCGAGCCCATGCGCGACATGATGGCGCGTGCCGAGCGGATAAGCGACGGCATGCCCCGCGGTGGTGTTCACCGGTCCAAGGCAATAGCCGCCATAGAGCGAGGCCAGGGAGAGACCCGCGCGTGCCTCGCGATCGCCGCCGTCGGCGACCGCCCGCTTGAGATATTGCCCGACCAGCCGCGCGCCCTCGAGCGCATAAAGGTCGATCATCGGATGCGCCTTGCGGCTGGTGTAGGCCTCGACGCAATGCGCCAGCGCATCGACGCCGGTGGCCGCAGTGACCTCCTTCGGAACGGTCATTGTGAGATCAGGATCGACGATGGCGATATCGGCGAGCATGAAGCGGCTCTGCACCGCCTGCTTGTTCTGGCTGACGGGATCGGTGACGAGCGCGCGGGTGCCGGCCTCGCTGCCGGTGCCCGACGTGGTCGGGATCTGCATCAGCGGCACGCTGCGGCCGGCGACTTTTTCCGGCCCAACGATATCGGCAAAGGCCACGTCGCTGGTGCAGAGCACCGCGACCAGCTTGGCGAGATCCATCGCGCTGCCGCCGCCGAAGCCGACGACGAGATCAGGCGCGACCTCTTTCGCCATCGCCACCGCCTTCTCCAGATTAGGCAGGTCCGGTTCAGGCTTGACGTCGCCAAACACTTTCACTGCCCCCGGCAGCGCCAGCGCATCGACGCGGCGCGCATTGAACGGATCGGAAATCACCAGCGGCCGCCTGGCGCCGATCCGCTCGGCGAAGCGCGCAGCAGCCGTGATGGTGCCGTTGCCGAATTCCAGGATGGTGGGACGTTGGATTTCGATGGGCGTGAAAGCGTTGGTCATCGTGCGCTAGATCTCATGACTTGGAGGCGGAGACGCCAGCGGAGAGCCGCTCGGCATAGTCGATGGCCTCGATCAGGCTGTGCTCGTTGGCAATGCCCTTGCCGGCAATGTCGAAGGCGGTGCCATGATCGACGGAGGTGCGGATGATCGGCAGGCCCAGCGTGATGTTGACGCCGGAGAGCTCCTGCCAGCGGCCGGTCGCGGGATCGACCTGGAAGCCCAGCAGCTTGACGGGGATGTGCCCCTGGTCGTGATACATCGCGACCGCAGCATCGTACTGGCCGGCGCGCAGCTTGACGAAGATGGTGTCGCCGGGCACCGGGCCGACGACGTCGAGGCCATCGGCGACGGCCTTGGCAATCGTCGGTGCCGAAACGTCGATATCCTGCCGGCCGAACAGACCGCCCTCGCCCGCATGCGGATTGAGCGCGGCGATCGCAATCTTCGGCTTGTCGATACCGAGCCGCAGCAAGGCCTCGTTGGTGAGATCGATCACCATGCGCAGACGCTCCGGCGTCAGGCGCTTCGGCACGTCTTCCAGCGCCACGTGGGTCGAGACATGGCTGACGCGCATGTTGCCGTGGGCGAGCAGCATCACCGATCCGCGCACACCGGTGAGGTGCGCCAGCATCTCGGTATGTCCAGGGAAATGATAGCCGGCCTTGTTGAGTGCTTCCTTGTTGAGCGGCGCGGTGACAATCGCGGAGGTCCGCCCGGCCTGCGTCAGTCGCACGCCCTGCTCGATCGCCTTGTAGGCAAAGCGGCCGCCGTCGGCGCTCAAGACGCCGGGCTTGATCGGGGTGCCCTCGACATCCGCCTGGAGGAAACAGAGGTTCGGCCAGTCAGCATCGTCAGCACTCACCTCCGGAATCGCAACGGCAGCGCCGAGCGCGGCCCTGGCACCATCGAGCGCGGCGCCGCTGCCGATGATCAGGATGCGCAGATCGCCTGTCGCGATCCGGTCCTTCAGCCCGACGCAGGCCTTGACGATGATCTCCGGGCCGATCCCGGCCGGATCGCCCATGGTAATGGCAAGATGACGAGAGGTCATGTCGGGCTCCCCGTATTGAGCAAATGATTGTCCCGGAGCAGATCGCGCCACAGCTCACTGGTGCCGAACGCGCCGGATTTCGAGATGACATCCACGCCGGCCCAGCGGCCGCCTTGCAGAATCGAGCGTGGTAGCCCCGGCACGATACGCCCCGTCACCTGGAGCGCATGCGCGCCGAGCGCAACGCATACGGCCTTCAAGGTCTCGCCGCCAGCAACGATCAAGGTTCCGGGCGGATCGAGAGCCGAAATCAGCGTTGTCAGCTCGCGCGCGATCCGCTGGGCGGCCTCGGCGCGCGAAAGGCCATCCGCGAGCGCGAATTTCACCAGCGCCACGCCATCGTCAGCCAGCTTGCGTTGAACGCCTGCGCCCCCCTCACCTTCGGCCAACGCGATGGTGGCTTCGCCACATGCTGCGAGCTGGGAGGCAGTGGCGGCCTGGTCGGAACCGAACAGCCCCAGCACCGGCCGCTTCAGCCGGCTCGCGGCATCGGCGCGATGGCCGCGGGCGAGCGCGCCGGCCAGCCCGCCGCTTCCGCACCACAGCACGGGCCCCGGCATCTGCCGCGCCATTTCGACGACGCGATCGAGGTCGATGTCGTTCTCGGCATCGAACACCTGAACGCCACCTTGCGCGAGCGTGTCAGGGCCGCCCTGCCGCGCCTCGATACCTTCCAGTTTCAATTGGTCCAGCAGGTTGTCGCCGACGCGATGCCAGTCACCCTGTACAGTGCGCGCGAATTGCTGGCCGCCGACGGTGCGGCGTCCCTGATAGTCGAAGGCCGGTGCGACCACGCATGACGCCCAATCGCCGCCGCGCAGGCAGGCGCCGAGCTCGGCCGCCCAGGCACCGCGGAGCAGGCTGTCGACCTTCTTGTAGGCGATCGTCCCACCCTGAAGCTGCGGCGCCAGCCGTCCGACGATCTCGACGCTGTCGGCTTTCGACCGCTCGCGGGTGCCGCTGTCGATCGCGAGGCTTTGCGCGCCTGGAGTCGTGGGCGAATCCGCCCAGGTGACGTCGAACGGTCCGCACAGGCCGACGAACTCCGCCGCGGTGTCGAGTGCGCCGGTGAGATCGTCGGCAAGCAGGCGCACGACCGTCATCGTCATGCTGCTCCCGCGCCAAAGATCTTGCCGGGGTTCATCAGGCCCTTCGGATCGAGCAAGCGCTTGATGCCGCGCATCAGCTCGATATCGAGCGGATCGGCGACACGGGCCAGCCGGACGCGATTGGTGATTCCGATGCCGTGCTCGGCACTGATCGCCCCGCCCTGCGCTGCGGTCTCGTCGTCGACGATCTCATTGATTTGCGCCACCAGGGCGGCCGTCGTCGCCGGCTCCTGGCAATGCGCACGGTCGATCAGGGCGATCACGTGGATGTTGCCGTCGCCGATATGGCCATGCATCACCACGCGGGCATGCGGCACAGCGGCCATGATCCGCGCCTCGACATTGGTGACGAAGTCCGCCTGGCGCTCCAGCGGCACAACGCTGTCGTGCGAGACGACATAGCCGCTGCGCTTGTTGCCTTCGGACACGCTATGCCTGACGGCCCAGATTGCCTTCGCCTGCGCGAGGTTGGAGGCCAGGATGACGTCTTCGGCGATGCCGGCCTCCATCGCATCCGCCAGCGCCGTGGCGAGCGGCTCGTCGAGATCGACGCCCGCGAGCGTGTCGGTCAGCTCAACGATCAGGTACCACGGCGTCGTCAGCTCGAACGGGATGGTGACATGCGGCACGGTCTCCGCGATCGCCACGATCTGCGAGCGCGACATGATTTCGAGGCTGCCGAGCCGGTCGCCGACCATACCGCGCAGGCGCTGCATGATCTCGAGTGCCTGCGCGACACTCAGCAATTTCACCAGCGCCAGCGCCGAGCTGCGCGGCGGCGAGAACAGTTTCAGCACCGCCGCGGTGACGATGCCGAGCGTGCCTTCCGCGCCGATGAAGAGCTGCTTGAGCGCGTAACCCGTGTTGTCCTTGCGCAGCGCGCGCAGGCCGTTGAAGATACGCCCGTCGGGCAACACGGCTTCGAGCCCGAGCACGAGATCGCGCGTCGGGCCGTAGCGCAGCACGGCCGTGCCGCCGGCATTGGTCGAGATGTTGCCGCCGATCTGGCAGGAACCCTCGGCACCCAGGCTCAAGGGAAAGTAGCGATCGACGCTACGCGCCGCATTCTGGACCTCGGCGAGAATGCAGCCGGCCTCCACCGTGATCGTGTTGGCGAGCGGACTGACGTCGCGCACGGCTCGCATGCGGTCGAGCCGGACCACGACATTGCCCGCGTGATCGTCCGGCGTCGCCGCTCCGCACATGCCGGTGTTGCCGCCTTGCGGCACGATCGCAAGGCGCCTGTCGGCGCAGTATTTGACGACGGAGGCGACCTCGGCGGTCGAACCGGGCTTCACCACCGCGACCGCGCGGCCGCGATAGCGCCCGCGCCAGTCCACCACATAAGGCTCCTGGTCGGCTCCGGACGCGATGACGTGCTTGTCGCCGACGATCGCGGCGAGCCCGGCCAATGCATCCCGGAATGAGTCGGACATCAGGTCGCCTCGTCGTCCGTACCGAGCTTAGGCGGAGGCTGCGAATGCCGCAGCATTCGCAAGCAACTCTCTCAACTGGTCCGGCGGCAAGGACTCCAGCGGCGGCCGCAGCCGCTGCCAACCGGCATGCTTGGTGCGATCAGCCGCAAGCGCCTTCAGCGAGGCCATCTGCGGAAATTGCGAGACCAGCTCGCGCGCCTTCACGATGCGCGCCTGCGCCGCCTTGAGCGCCGGATCGTCGTCGCTGTCGCCAAAGTGCTTGAAGACATAGGCAAGACTGCGCGCGACGACATTGGAGGTCGCGGTGATGCAGCCCGCGCCCCCCTTGCGCAACAGCGGCAGCATCAACGGATCGGCGCCGCCGAGGACCGCGAAGCCCGGAAACCGTTCGACCATCGCCGTCATGTTGGCGAAGTCGCCGGACGAATCCTTGATGCCCGTGAACGTGGCCGGATAGGCCTTGCGCAGCCGCTCGATCAGTGCATGCGAGATCGGTTGCGCCGACATCTGCGGGTAGTGATAGAGGACGACTTTCAGACGCGCATCACCGATACGCTGAACCACCTCGCTGTAGGAGGCGAAGATGCCGTCATCGGTGACGTTCTTGTAGTAGAACGGCGGCAGCATCACCACGGTGTCGACGCCGACCGAGAGTGCGTGGCGCGTCAGCGCGATGGTGTCGCTGAGCGCGGCAACGCCGGTGCCGGGCAAAAGCCGCCGCGGCGCGATGCCGGCAGCCACCACCGCCTCGAGCAGCGCGGTGCGTTCGGCCACCGAAAAGGAGTTCGCCTCACCCGTCGTGCCCAGCATCGCGATGCCATCGCAGCCTTCGTCGAGCAGATAGCGACAATGGTCCACAAAGCGCGCATGATCGGGAGCAAGCTCGGCGTCGAGCGGCGTCAACGCGGCGGAGAACACGCCATGAGGGTGCAGCGATGATGTCGACAAAACTTCCTCCGATCGTCAGAACGATGTTGTTCGGAATGCGAACATTTGTTATTTGCTGGTGCAGTCGTAAAATCAGCTCGGCCCGACGTCAAGGGCATGGCTGTCATGGCGGGGCATTCGAGCATGACCAAGGCTGCAGGGAAGGCCGCGAAGCGCGTATCGGAAACTAGCGCCAAAAATCCCAAGAATTATGTCGCCTCCGTCGGCAAGGCCTTTGCCGTGCTCAAGAGTTTCACCAGCGAAACCTTCGAGCTGACCCTGAGTGAGATTGCCGCACGGGCTGATCTCGATCGCGGGACGGCGTTCCGCCTGATTCGGACCCTGACCGAACTCGGCTATCTCCAGGCCATTCCGCAAAGCCGCCGGTTCCGTCTCGGCGTCGCCTGTCTCGACCTCGGCTACACCGTGCTGTCGCGCGGCTCGTTGCGGCCGATCGTCGAGCCGCTGCTGCGCGACCTCGTCCCTGATGTCGGCGATGCGGCATCGCTCGGCATTCTCGATGGCGGCGACGTGGTCTATCTCGCGCGCGTCGGTGCCGGCCTCGACCGTCACAAGATGGACCGCCGGCCGGGCACGCGGATCCCCGCCTACAGCGCCGCGCTCGGCCATGTCATGCTGGCGCATTTGCCACGCGACCAGCAGATCGAGCGGCTCGAGTTGCGTCCTCGCGTCAAACTGTCGGAGCGAACGCTGACCGATCTCGACGCACTGCTCGCCCGGCTCGATCAGGTGAAGAAAAAAGGCCATGCCGTCTCCGACGGCGAGAATGCCTATGGCCTGCGCACGCTGGCAACGCCGATCTTCGACGCTCAGGGTTTTGTGATCGGCGGCTTGAGCGTCACGGTCGATGCGATGCGCATGGACATGGCGGCCTTCCGCGACCAGGCACTGCCGCGGCTGGTGCAGGCGACGGCCCAAGTCCAGGATCTCGCGATCAAGTCGGGATTGACGAGCTGAGTGCGGTGATGGCGATTAGACCACGATGTGATCGAAGTCGGCGGCGATCCGCGTATTCGGAAACACCTTTGTCGCCTCCGCCAAGATCTCTTCATCCTCGTATCGTCCCGACATGTGGACCAGCACGAGCCGCTTGACGTTGCTGGCGGCGGCAAACGAAGCGGCTTCGGTTGCCGTGAGATGGCCGTAGTCCCCCGCGGTCGCGGCGTCACGATCGAGGAACGTCGCCTCGATCACCAGCATGTCGGCGTCGGCGACATGTCGGGATAGACCATCGGTGGTTTCAGTGTCGCCGACCACGACGAGCTTCCTGCCGCCGCCCGGCGGGCCCAGGACGTCCTCCGGATCGATGGTTCGACCGGCGATCACGACCGGCCGTCCGGCGGCCAGTTCTCCGCGCATCGGCCCGTCCGGGACACTGAGCGACGCAAGCCGCTCGGGCAGAAGGTGGCGGCGCGCGGGGCTTTGGAAAGAGAAGCCAAAGCTGTCGGTGTCGCGGTGGCGAACCGGAAAGCAGTCGATGGTGAAGTCGCCGGCATCGATGACCTGCCCCTCGCTCAGCGGCGCGAACGCCACGGGGATCGGCGCCCTGCCCGCGCCCCACAAGCCCGCGAGCATGCGAACGACGATGTCGAGCGTGCCCGGGCCCGCATGAACAGTCATCACGTCGGAGGTCTGCCGCAACCCCAGCGTCGAGAAGAGACCGGGGATGCCGAGCACGTGATCGAGATGCCCGTGCGTCAGCAGGATGCGGTCGAGCCGGCGAAAGCCGGCGCCGCTGCGCAGCAACTGGCGCTGCGTGCCCTCGCCGCAATCAACCAGGATACGCTTGCCCGCGGCCTCCACCAGGAGGGCCGGATGGTTGCGCTCCACTGAGGGAACGCTTGCGGAGGTGCCGAGAAATGTCAGGGCGAACATGGTCGTCAGCGTCCAGAGAGCGACCTCTCCCCGGCAGCACCTCAACGGTCCGCACGGTGGATGGCCTCACCGTCCCCAATGCCATGCGAGCAGCAGCGCGTACAAGCCCATCGAGCCAGCATAGAGCGCGGCAAGCAATGCATATCCCGCGATCTGGCGGCCGAGCGCTGCCTTCGGCTTGATCCACCAGTCGAGCGCCCTGAAGGCGGCCGGCACGAGAAACCAGCCGAGCAGCTGGGTACTCACGAGATTGCCGACGAACAGCGACAGCCAGACCGGCACGCCGTGGCTGTCGATCAGCGGCGCGCTGACGAAATAGCCCCAGAGATAGACCACGGGATAGAGCACCAGCAGGACGATGAGGTTGCTCTTCCAGATTAAGCCAGGCCCTTGCTCCGGAGCCTGCGTCTTGCCGGCCGGGAACCAGAAATTGAAGCCGTAGCTCGCCCGCTTCACGTTCATGCCGGCGTTGAAGCGCGCGCCCTCCTCAAGCAGCGTCTGCCGCAAGGGCGAGTCCAGCCATGCATTGAGGTTGGCATCGCTGTCGAACGACAGGATGACGATCCACTCGTCGTGCAGGCCCGGGATAGGCCGCTCGATCTTGTGGCGCAGGAACCCCCTGAACTCGGCCTCCGCGGCCTGGATGCGCTGTTGCCATTTGAGGAACGCATCCTCGAGTCCATCCGGGACCTTGAAGGAGATCACGGCGGAGACCGCGCTGTCGCGCTGAACGCCGGTGTCGGGAAGGATATGGACATCCTCCGAACCGACGAAGAAGCGCTGCACGTCCGCGATCAGCTTCGCCCGCACATCGCTCTGAAGCCAGGCGCGGGCAGCGGCCGGATTCGCGAAACGCAGGATGGTCACCCAGTCCACATGCGCCGGCGGCTGCGGCGGCACAACCTCCTGGCCGAGGAAGCCGGGCCACGCCTTCAGCGCCTCGCCAACCTCGCCGTTCCACCGCGCGAACGCGGCAAAGCCGTCGTCGGCAATCCGGCGCTGGATGACGAGGGCGACCGGTTGGCCGGCCGTATCCGGAGATGCGCTCATCGCGACCGTTCGCTTCAGCTCTGCTTGTAGAGACGCTTGCCCATCACCCAGGTCTCGTCGACGCACCGGTCGTCGCCGACCATCATGACGGCGAACAGCATGTTCGCGGCGTCGTCGACCGTGCGCGGACCAGCACCGTCGGCGATCAGCGACTGGTGCCAGGGTTGCGCCAGCTGGCCACCGTTCGGATCGAGCGCGACGAAATCGGCTTCCTTGCCGGCTTCGAAATTGCCGAGCTTGTCGTCGATATAGAGGCCTTCGGCACCGCCGAGCGTGACCGACCAGAAACCGCGATAGGGCGAGAGCTTGTTGCGCTCGGCTTCCGCAAGGTCCTTGCGCGCCGGATCGATGCTGCCGTCGAGCATCGTGTTGTTGCACATGCCGACCTTGTAGGCGTCGTCGAGCACGGAGATCATCGAGAAGCGGTTGCCACCGCCGACGTCGGTGCCGAACGACATCTTCACCCGATGCTCGGGATCGGTGGCGCGGCCGAGACGGAACAGGCCGCTGCCGAGGAACAGGTTCGAGCACGGGCAGAACACCACCGCGGCGCCCTTCTTGGACATGCGGCGGAACTCGTTGTTCGAGAGATAGACACCGTGGCCGCCGGAGAACTTTGGCCCGACCAGGTCGAACTTCTCGTAGACGCCGAGATAGTCCTGGCAGTCCGGATGTTCGACCAGCACGCCACTGCACTCGGCCGGGTTCTCGGAGATGTGGGTGTTGACCCAGCAGTCCGGATGCTCGTGCTTGAGGCGCTGACATGCCTTGAGCAGCTCCGGCGAAGCGCCGAAGGCGAAGCGCGGCGTGATGGCGTAGAGGTTGCGGCCCTTGTTGTGGTACTGCGCGATCAGCCGCTTGCTGTCGCGATAGAAGTTTTCGGGCGTGTCGATGAACTCGGCCGGCGCGTTGCGGTCGATCCCGGTGAGGCCCGCGATCACGCGCATGTTGCGGCGGGCCGCCTCCTCGAACAGCTCTTCGGTCGCGACCGGCGAGGAGCTGGTGAAGGCCTGGCAGGTGGTGGTGCCGGCGGCGAGCAGTGCGTCGAGAAAACGCTTCACGCCGTCGCGCGCGTAGTTCCGATCCTTGTACTTGATCTCCTCGGGGTAGATCGACTTCTGGAGCCACGGCAGCAGCTGCTCGCCATAGGCGCCGAGCACGCGGGTCTGCGGCAGATGGATGTGGCCGTCGATGAAGCCAGGGACGATGATGCGATCCTTGATATGGGTGATCTCGACACCCGAATGCGCGGCGGCAATCTTGTCATGGGGACCGAACGCCTTGATGACGCCATCCGTGACGACCATCAGGCCGTCCCGATGGAAACGCGCGGCAGCCTGCTCGTTGCCGATGTGCTTCCAGGGATCGTCGACGAAGTCGAAGAACGTGCCGCGAATACCGACGGTGGTCATGAATGGGTTCCTTCCTTAGGTCTGTATGGCGTGGCGCGCCGAAGGCAGCGAGATCGCAAGCAGCGTCCCTGCGACGGCGCAGAGGCCGAGATAGAGCCAGCCGATCGGCGCCTGCGTCGCTTCGGGCAACACCGCCGCGATCGCCATGGCGCCGCTGACCGCGAGATAGCAGAGCGCGCTGATGAGGCCGCCGATCAGGCCGTGGTCGCGCTCGAACAGGCCGAGCGCCATGCCGTACATCATCGGGCACAGCACGCCACAACCGCCGAGCACCAGCGCGCCGCCGATCGTGATCGACATAAAGTCGAGACCAAGCGTCATGCCGGTCGCGGTGAGGACCGCGGCACCCGCGACAAACAGCGCGAAGGCGCCAAAGCCCATCACGCGGGCCGGCATGAAGCGCGCGAAATGCGCGCAGCCGAGCTCGCCGGCGAGATTCACGCCGCCAAGTCCGAGCGCGACGAGGCCGTAGATGGCCGCGGAATAACCGAGGCCGGTCTGGTAGAAGAACGGCGCGACGACGCCGAACGCCAGTTGCGCGCTCGCCGCGGCGGCGAACACCAGCACGAAGGCCAGGAAACCCGGACGGACGAGCGCTTCGCGGAGAATGCTCGCCGTGCGGCGCGGATCGAACGGTGCACGTCGCTCTGCCGGCAGCGTCTCGGGCAGAAGCAGCACGACGATCGCAGCGACGATGGCCGCGGCGACGGCGATGATGACGAAGACCCCGCGCCAGGACGTCAGCTCGACGATGAAGCCGCCGGCCGCCGGTGCGAGCACGGGTGCAAGCCCCCAGGCGGCACCAAGCAGTCCAGAGATCGCCGTGAGCTCGCGGCCGCGAAAGCAGTCGGCCGCAACCGCATAGGCGACGACGAGGCAGGTGCAGCCGCCAACGCCCTGCAGGAAGCGCAGCGCGAGCAGCAGCGATGCGCTGGTGGCGAGCGCACAGGCGATGCTCATCGCGATGAGAACCGACAGCCCCGCGAGCAGAACGTTACGGCGGCCGAGCGTGTCTGAGGCAACGCCGACGGGCACCAGCGCCAGACTCATGCCGAGCATGTAGGCGGTGACGGTGTTCTGCATCGATGCAGAATCGGTTGCGAGGTCCACCACCATCTGCGGCAGGCCCGGCGTATAGGCATCGAGCGGAATCTGGCTGAACGGCACCACGCATAGCAGGATCGGCACGATCCCGCCCTTCGCGCGACCAGCGTCCGAAGCAACTGCAGTCATGGCTCACGCCCCCTCGATGCCCGCGGGTCCCGTCTTTTCGCGCGCGCAATGGGAGGCGACGATGCAGGTTGCGGATATTGACGCGCGGAGCGTGCCAGAACTGTGTATAAAAACTCTTAGGAGGCCCGCTTCAATGCGGGCGGCTCATGCCCTGGTCCTCGCTGCCTGGGGCTGCTCCAATAAAAAATGCGAAAACAACCCCATGCACAGTACAAATCATTGAAGAATTTCGCTCCGGCATGGCGCGAGCCTAGCCCCTAGGGACGTTTGACCCGTCGGGCAAAACAGGCGCAGGACAGCACCATCCCCGCTTGTGAATTCGCCGTCGCACAGAAGCCATTAACCGTTCGGAAGGCATCGCCGTTTCGAGCGCAGGGTCGGCATCGGCAAGGCGCAGATCAAAGCAGGAAGCCCTTGAGAGCTGCGAGAAACTGCCGCGGCGACTGAAGCTGCGGCACGTGCGCGCAGCCTGGAATGACCTTGAGTTCGGCGCGCGGCAAACCGGCGGCCAGTTCGCGCGACATTGGCGGAGGCGTCGCTTCGTCGTGCTCACCAACCAGAACGAGGGCAGGAACTTTCACCGCGGCAAGTTCGGCGCGGAGATCGAGGCTTGCCAACGCGTCGCATGCGCTGCGAAACACATCGGGATCCGTCTGCAGAAAAGCTTCACGACGATCCCGCATCAGTTCGGGATGCCGCTCCTGAAACTCGGGCGCAAACAGACGCCGCATCGCAACGTCAGTGATCGCCTCGAGGCCCTTCTCCCGCGAGACCCTCGCCATGTTGCGAAACGCCTCGCGGCCGGGCTCCGAGAACGCCGCGCCGCAATCGGCGAGGACGAGCTTGCTGGCGATCTCCGGGTGCCGGATCGCCATCTGCAAGGCGACGAAGCCGCCATAGCCATTGCCGAGCACGATCGCCGGCGCACCGCCCGCAGCCTCCTTCACGGCCTCCGCCATCCTGTCTGCGACAACGACGAGGCCGCCCTCGACCGCGCGTGAACGGCCGAACCCCGGCAACTCCGGCACGATGGTGCGAAACGATCCCTCAAGCTCGGGCACGATCGCATCGAAGCTCGCACGGTCCGACAACAGCGAGTGGAAGAGAAACAGCGCCGGCCCATCGCCCGATTGCGCGGCGTTGACGGTCCCGTTGGCAAGAAGCCTGTCCATATCCGGTCTTTCCTTAACTTCGTCGGCGGGATCACACCCGTTTGCGTGCCGTGGAGGCCCCCGATTGATAAATCAACTGTCAGGGAATTCAAGCATTTGGCTCTTGACGTAAAATATCAGGATTGCCAAATTTAAGCCAACGAGGTCCCTAGAATCATGCTTTTGCGCGAAAACATCTACGATCTTCTGAGGTCTGATATTTTAGCGTGCCGCTTCGCTCCGGGCGATGAAATGCGGGAACAGGATCTGGCCGAACGCTATTCGGTGAGCCGCCAACCGGTTCGGGATGCGCTTTTGAGGCTGCAGCGCGAGCATTTGGTGACGGTGCAGCCGCGCCAGGGCTACCGGGTCACGCCGATCTCGCTGTCGGACGCCCGCGACCTCCTGCGCTTCCGTCTTGCGCTGGAGCCGGCCTGCGTCGCTGAAGCGATCGAGAGCGCTCCCGACAGCGTCCTGAAATCGCTCGATGAATTTCGCCGCTTCTCCGGCAACCACGAAGACTTCATCGCCTACAATCGCGGCTTCCACTCCGCGCTGGCTCACGCGTCCGGCAATCGCCGCATGGCGACGGCGCTGTGCGACCTGATCGGCCAGGCCGACCGGCTGGTCCGCGTCAGTGTGTCCAATCTGAAGGGTCACGATCCGGCAAAGCTCGTCGCCGAGCACGTCGCCTTGATCGACGCCATGCAGAGCCGCGAAACGCGAACCGCCGCGCGCATCATCAAGGCCCATATCGGGGCGACCGAAAAACGCGTTCTGCCGGCGCTCAAGCGCAACGCCGTCATCGTCGAGGAGAGATCATCATGAACATTCCATCGAAACCTGCGTCGATCGACGTCGAAATCCATGGCAATTTCATCGACGGACGTGAAGTCGAAGCCGGCAACGGCGTGATGCTCGACGTCCGCAATCCCGCGACCGGCGACGTCATCGCCCGCATTCCCAATTCGACCGCCGAGGACATCGACCGCGCGATGAAGAGCGCCCGCGCGGCGTTCGAAGGCAAGGCCTGGGGCGGCATGGACACGCGCGCGCGTGCCAGGCTGGTCAACAAGCTCGCCGATGCTTTCGAGGCCAATCTCGACAGCCTGTACCGGCTGGAAACCCTCAACAACGGCCGGCCGGTCAACGAGACCCGCGCCCAGCTCTCCCGCCTGCCCGATTTCTTCCGCTACTTTGCCGGTGTTGCGCTGGCGCGCCGCGACTCCGTCATCCCCGTCGAAGGCGCCTATCTGAACTATACGCTCCGCACCCCGATCGGCATCGTCGCCAATTGCACGCCGTTCAATCATCCCTTGATGATCCTGTGCAAGTCGCTGGCCGTGGTGCTGGCGACCGGATGTGTCACCGTGGTCAAGCCCTCCGAATACACGCCGCTGACGACACTGAAGCTCGCGCAGATCTTCACCGAAGCCGGCCTTCCGCCCGGCGTCTTCAACATCGTTCTCGGCCTCGGCCAGAACGCCGGCAAGATGCTGGCCGAGCATGGCGACATCAACAAGCTGGTCCTGACCGGCGGCACCGAGGCAGGCCGCATCGCCGGCAGCGCGGCCGCAAAAGTGTTCGCGCATCAAACCATGGAGCTCGGCGGCAAGACGCCGGTGATGGTGTTCGACGATTTCGACGTCGACCGCGCCGTCAACTACGCCGCGTTCGGCGCTTTCATCGGCGCCGGCCAAACCTGCGTCTGCGCCTCGCGCCACATCGTCCAGGCTTCGATCTATGACGAATTCGTCGAGAAGCTGCAGGCCAAGACCCGCACGATCCGCGTCGGCGATCCCTTCGATGCGAACACCCAAATGGGCCCCGTAATCTCCGCCCGGCAGCGCGACCGCGTTCTCACCTACGTAGGCTACGGCCACGAGGATGGCGCGCGTCTGGTCACCGGCGGTGTTGCCGCGAAGGTGCCGGGTCACGACAACGGCTATTTCGTCGAGCCGACGGTGTTCGCCGACGTCACATCCGACATGCGCATCTTCCAGGAGGAAGTGTTCGGTCCCTTCACCTCGGTGACGCCGTTCAAGGACGAAGCCGATGCGCTGCGGCTTGCCAACAACTCGCCGTTCGGCCTCGCCGCAGCCATCCGCACCCGCGACGTCGCGCGCGCGCATCGTGTCGCCGCCTCCGTCAAGGCCGGCATCGTCTGGATCAACGATCACCACCGTCTCGACCCGGCTTCGCCCTGGGGTGGCGTCGACGATTCCGGCATCGGCCGCGAATGCGGCACCGAGAGCTTCAACGACCACTTCAACACCAAGAGCGTGATGGTCGCGACCCACGAGCAGCCGTTCGACTGGTATCGCGACACGGCCAACCAACAGCGCCTGAACTAGCAAAAAACGACGAGCGGCCGACCGCCCATAGAAGGCGGGCCGCATCGACCAGAACAACAGTCAGGGGAGAGCGTATATGTCGACATTGGTGAACGCAGGCAGCCGTCTGGATCGGCTACCGATCGGGCCATTCCACCGCCGCATCATGCTGCTGATCGGCATCGGAATGTTTTTCGACGGTTTCGACATCTATATCGCCGGGACCGTGCTCAGCGTCACGCTGAAGACAGGCTTTTCAACCCTCGCGCAGAATGCGGTTTTCATCTCCGCGACCTTCGTCGGCATGATGCTGGGATCATTCGGCACCGGCTTCCTCGGCGACCGCTACGGACGCCGCTTCACCTATCAATTCAATTTGCTCCTTTTCGGCGTTGCCTCCCTGGCCGCGGCGTTCTCACCGAACATGGCCTTCCTGATCGCCTGCCGCTTCGTGATGGGCGTTGGGCTCGGGGCGGAGAACGTCGTCGGCTATTCGACGATGACGGAATTCGTGCCCGCGCGCACCCGTGGCAAATGGCTCGGCTTCACGACCGTGTGCGTCGTCACCGGTCTGCCCGTGGCGCTATTGATCGCGTCCGTGGTGGTGCCGCAATTCGGCTGGCGCTCCATGTTCGTGCTCGGCGGCGTCGGCGCGCTCGTGGTGTGGTACATGCGCAAGTCGCTGCCGGAATCGCCGCGCTGGCTGGAAGCGGTGGGACGCACCGCCGAGGCGGAAGCGCTGATGCAAGCCATCGAGAAGGAAGCTGCGCAGGGTCAGCCTCTGCCTCCTCCCGCGGCCACGACACCGGTCCCGGCATCTGCCGATCTCGGTACGCTGTTCACCGCGCCCCTGCTCTCGCGGATGATCGTCGGCGCCGTCTGCCTGATCACCATCAACACCCTGCTCTATGGCTTCGTGACCTGGCTGCCCGTGTTCTTCGTCAAGCAGGGCCTCTCGATCGCGACCTCGTTCGGCTATTCGCTGCTGATGGCGCTCGGCGCGCCCGTCGGCTCGGCCATCGGCGCGCTGACCGCCGACCGCTGGGGCCGCAAGCCCACCATCATCGGTGCATCCCTGATCACGGTGGCACTTGGAATCCTCTACCCCATGATCTCCGATCCAATCCTGCTGCCGGCCGTGGGCTTCGCGCTGACGGTGCCGATCTACGTCCTGGTCGCCCTCCTGTTCGGCATCTACATCCCCGAGCTGTTTCCGACCGAGGTCCGCCTGCGCGCCTCCGGCATCGTCAACACGCTGGGGCGCGGCGCCACCATCGTCACGCCGTTCCTTGTCGTGTCGCTGTTCGAGACGCGCGGCGTGGCCGGCGTGATGGCGCTGATGATCGGACTGCTGGTGGTGCAGATCATCACGGTCTGGGCGCTGGGCATCGAGCCGCGGCATCGCAGCCTCGAGGAGCTCAAGGCGGAGGAATCCGCGTCGCCGGTGCTGAAGGAGGCGTCCTGAGGTTCTCCACCGCGTCATGGCCGGGCTTGTCCCGGCCATCCACGCCTTGCGACGCCGCACTGAGAACGTGGATGCCCGGGACAAGCCCGGGCATGACGACCAGATGCGATAGCGTCGTAGCCCGGATGAAGCGATAGCGTAATCCGGGTCATGCATCCGCGTCGGGACATCTCCCGGATTGCGCTGCGCTCCATCCGGGCTACAAGGTCTCAGCCGGGATACAATGGAGCTCGTGATGACCGCAGATGCCGCTGACCTGGACTACGGCTCGATCAGCACACTTCTGAGCGCGCTGCACGCCCGCAAAGTATCCGCGTCGGAGTTGCTCGCGCATACGATCGCGCGCATCGAGGCGCTGGACGGGCGCATCAACGCGATCATCGTTCGCGATTTTGATCGCGCGAGAGAGGCCGCACGCGCCGCCGATGCCGCGCTTGGCCGCAGCGAGCGGCTGCCGCTGCTCGGCATTCCCGTGACCCTCAAGGAACCGTTCAACGTCGCCGGCCTGCCGACGACATGGGGCTTCCCACATTTCAAGAACTTCCAACCGGCGGAAGACGCCCTTGTGGTCTCGCGGTTGAAGGCGGCAGGCGCCATCATCATCGGCAAGACCAATATCCCGATCGGCTTGCGGGACTTCCAAAGTTACAACGACATCCACGGGACGACGAACAACCCGTGGGACCTCGGCCGGTCACCCGGCGGCTCCTCGGGCGGATCGGGCGCGGCGCTGGCGGCTGGTTTCGGTCCGCTCTCGATCGGCTCGGACATCGGCGGCTCGATCCGGGTGCCCGCGCATTTCTGCGGTGTGTTCGGACACAAGCCGAGCCTCGGCCTGGTGCCGCTGCGCGGCTACAGCCTGCCGCCGGCACTACCCGTCCCCGGCCAGGGCGATCTGGCTGTCGTCGGGCCGATGGCGCGCACCGCCTCCGAGCTTGCGCTGTCGCTCGACGTGATTGCCGGCCCCGACGAGACGCGCGACGGGATCGGCTATCGCCTTGCGCTACCGGCCCCGCGGCACAACGATCTCAAGGATTTCAGGATCCTCGTGATCGATACCCATCCGCTGATGCCGACGGGCGATGCCGTGCGTTCAGCCATTGGGCGGCTGGCCGACCGGCTCGACAAATCTGGCGCGCGGGTCGCGCGCGCAAGCACGTCACTGCCCGATCTCGCCGACTCCGCGCGGCTCTACATGAAGCTGTTGAACGCAGCGCGAAGCCCGCGCCTGACACCGGCCGCTCTCGCGGAGGCGCAAGGAGTTGCCGCAGCACTCTCGGCCGACGACCGTAGCCTGCAAGCCGAGCGCGCCCGCGGCTGGGGCATGATCCATCGCGAATGGCTGGCGACCGACGCGGCGCGCTTGCAGTTGCAGCAGCGGTGGCAGCAGTTCTTCCGCGAGTTCGACGCCGTGATCTACCCGGCCGCCGCCGTGCCGGCCTTTCCGCATGACCAGTCCGAGCCGTTCGACGCGCGGCAACTAGACATCGACGGAAAGCTGCACCCTTACGCCGATGCGTGCTTCATCTGGGCGGACCCCGCCTCGACCTGCGGACTGCCGGCGACCGCCGTACCGATCGAGCGAACGGCGTCGGGCCTGCCGGTCGGGGTTCAGATCATCGGACCTTATCTCGAGGACCGCACGACGATTGCGCTCGCCGGGTTGATTGAGCGCGAGTTCGGTGGCTTCGTCGCGCCGCCGGCGCTCTCGACACAATAGCGCGAGATGACGGGGGCAGACGGGTCACACGGCCGTCACTTGATCGGCTAGACTCGTTCGAGCATCAGCACCGTAGGAAGATGAATGCGCAACAACAACACAGCAGTTGCCGCCCTCTTGGCCGCATCGAGCATGTTTGCGATGCCTTCACCGTCAATCGCCTCTCCAATTTGCTGGATAGACCGCGTCACCAAAGCCGAGGGCGGCGTCAACGTCTACTTCATGCAAAAGGCCGCGCTCCGCATCATGGTTTACGGCGCCGCCAATGGAGGGTCCTACACCTCTTCAAATGGCATTCTTCGCGACGCCAGCGGTCATTCTCGAGACCACCTATTCGTCAAGGAAGGCGCCAAGTTCTATGCGTCCCAGGTAGTCGAGGATTCTTGTTCCTATGAAGTCAGCGTGGGCGAGGCCGTGCGAATGGTGACCGCCAAATCGGCATTCGCTTTACCGGGGGAAAAACCAGCGTATACCGCGCAGATCATTCGAACGGATGGCACTGTCTCCCGGGCTTGGCTGCTTCCCGAATCCGAATGATGCTGCGCCGGTGCTGGATTCGCCCGCTGTCGCACAGTCACTTCTCAGGTGAGCTTGGTCGCTCTCTACTCCCGCGCCGACTGCGCCTCGACCGCCTGCACGGCAACGCTCGCGACCTGACGCAACGCTTCGCGGTCGGAGCCTGAGGACGCCATCACGCCCATGCCGACCGAGACGGCCGAGACGTAGCGCGCGAGCGCGGCGGGATCGGAGGTCGGCTTGAGATCGCCCTCTGCCTTGGCACGAACAAAGCGGTCGCGGAGCTGGTCTTCGTTCTCGGCGCGGCGGGCGGCGAGCTCGAAGGGGACGTTCTCGGAGCCGCTGCCGCAGGCGATGCCGCCCTGCACGAGCAGGCAGCCGGGCGGATTGGCGGGATCTGTCTGCTTCTCGGCGATGCCCATCAGCATCTGCTCGGCGACGTCGCGGGCGGTGGGGGCAGCGACCACCTCGTCCATCCAGACGCCCCGCAATTTGGTGTAACGGTCGAGCGCGGCCTTGAGCAGGCCTTCCTTGTTGCCGAAGCAGGCGTAAAGGCTCGGGGGATTGATGCCCATGGCCTCGGTGAGTTGGGCGATGGTGGCGCCCTCGTAGCCGTGGCGCCAAAACACTTCCATCGCCTGGTCCAACGCCGTTTCGGCATCGAATTCGCGGGGGCGTCCCATGCCCATGTGCCTGTCTCCTCGGAATTCACGTTCTGCCTGAAGCTTAACGCCGAATCCTATCTATTTGTTCTAGCTTTATTTTCTCTGCCGTCTTCCAATTCTTGCGGTATGCCGCTACAATTTTCTTAGTGAATGGTACATAAGTATCTTGCACTGCGACATCCAGCTCCACATCTGTAGTGAACACTACATATCTGGAGCGCGCAAATGCATCCCTCGCAAAACTCCCCCCGCACCGGCCGTTTCCGCCGCCTCCTCGGCGGCGTTGCCATCGTGGGCGCCCTCGCCGTGGCCGGCTCGATCGCGACCGGCCATTACTTACGTGCCGCGCAGGCGACCGCAGCGGCTGCAGCAGCTGAGCAGGCCGTCCCTGTCACGGTCGCGCTGATCGAACCGAAGCAGACCGTGCTGTGGGACGATTTCTCCGGCCGGCTCGAGGCCATCAACCGTGTCGAGCTTCGTCCCCGCGTCGCGGGTGCGATCCTTGCGACCAACTTCACCGAAGGCGCGCTGGTGAAGGCCGGCGATGTGCTGTTCAAGATCGATCCGGCGCCTTATGCCGCGGAGGTCGACAAGGCCAACGCCCAGCTCGAGGCCGCCAAGGCGCGCGTCGTGTTCACCCAGAGCGAGCTCGAGCGCGGCGCGCAGCTGGTCGGCAATGCCGTGGTCACCCGGCGTGACTACGACCAGCGCGACAACGCCAATCGCGAAGCCATCGCCAACGTGAAGGCGGCCGAAGCGACGCTCCAGACCGCAAAGCTCAATCTCGACTACACCGAGGTGCGTGCGCCCGTGGACGGCCGCGTCGGCAAGTTCGAGATCACCGTCGGCAATCTCGTCGCCGCCGGCACCGCCTCCCCGGTGCTGACCTCGCTGGTGTCGGTCAATCCGATCTACGCCTCGTTCGATGCGGATGAAGAGGTCGTGCTGCGCGCGCTGAACTCGATCGCGGATGCCTCCGGCAAGCGCGGCAATCTCGACCAGATCCCGGTGGAAATGACGACATCCGGCGGTCTCTCGGCGAGAGGTCATATCCAGCTGATCGACAACCAGGTCAACGGCCAGAGCGGCACCATCCGGGTCCGCGCGGTGTTTCGGAACGAGGACGGACGTCTCATCCCCGGCCAGTTCGCACGCGTACGCATGGGCCAGCCGAAGCAGCAGACGCTGGTGATGATCGACGAGCGCGCGATCGGCACCGATCAGGACAAGAAGTTCGTGATGGGGGTCGGCGACGACAGCCGCGCGGTCTATCGGCCGATCACGCTCGGCGGCTCGGTCGACGGCCTTCGCATCGTGACGGCGGGGCTGAAGCCCGGTGATCGCATCATCGTCAATGGCCTGCAACGCGTGCGTCCCGGTGCGCTCCTCAAGACGGAGGTCGCGGCGATGGGTGCGCGTGGACCGCAGCAGGCCTCCAACCACAGCAACCAGGACGTGGTGCAACGCTAGTTACATCATTCCGGACCGCGTGCCCGGAATAACGACGTCATAGAGCTACCAAGACATCGCATCTCGATTCCGGGTTCGCGGGTATTTCCCGCGTCCCGGTAACGGGAGAGCTGTCTCTCTTGCAGGGGCAAGGCCATGAATCTCTCAAAGTTCTTTATCGACCGTCCGATCTTCGCCGGCGTGCTGTCCGTCCTGATCTTCCTCGCAGGCCTGATCTCGCTGTTCGCGATGCCGATCTCCGAATATCCGGACGTGGTGCCGCCCTCGGTGCTGGTGCGCGCGACCTATCCCGGTGCCAACCCCAAGGTGATCGCCGAGACGGTGGCAACCCCGATCGAGGAGCAGATCAACGGCGTCGAAGGCATGCTCTACATGTCAAGCCAGGCGACCACTGACGGCGCGATGACGCTGACGGTGACGTTCCGGCTCGGCACCGACCCCGACAAGGCGACGCAGCTGGTGCAGAACCGCGTGCAGCAGGCCGAGCCGCGCCTGCCGGCTGTGGTGCGCCAGCTCGGCATCATCACCAAGAAATCGTCCCCCGACCTCACTATGGTCGTGCATCTGCTGTCGCCGAACAACCGCTACGACATGACGTATTTGCGCAACTATGCCGTGCTCAACGTCAAGGACCGGCTGGCGCGCATCGACGGTGTCGGCGACGTCCAGCTCTACGGTGCCGGCGATTATTCGATGCGGGTCTGGGTCGATCCGCAAAAGGCGGCCGAGCACGGCCTGACCGCGAGCGACATTGTCAAGTCGATCCAGGCCCAGAACGTCGAGGCCGCCGCCGGCGTGGTCGGCTCTTCCCCCAACGTCAGGGGTATCGACCTGCAGATGTCCGTCAATGCCGAAGGCCGGCTCGCCAACGAGGAGCAGTTCGGCGACATCGTGGTCAAGACCGGCACGCGCGGTGAAGTGGTGCGGCTACGCGACGTCGCGCGCATCGAGCTTGGCGCGTCCGAATACGGCCTGCGCTCGCTGCTCGACAACAAGCAGGCGGTGGCGATCCCGATCTTCCAGGCGCCGGGCTCCAACGCGCTGGAGATTTCCGACCACGTCCGCGCCACCATGGCCGAGATCAAGAAGAACATGCCGGAGGGCGTGTCCTACCAGATCGTCTACGATCCCACCCAGTTCGTGCGCTCCTCGATCGAGGCCGTCATTCACACCCTGCTGGAGGCGATCGCGCTGGTGGTGCTGGTCGTGATCCTTTTCCTGCAGACCTGGCGCGCTTCAATCATTCCACTGCTGGCAGTGCCGGTGTCCATCGTCGGCACCTTTGCGGTGATGCATCTGTTCGGCTTCTCCATCAACGCGCTCAGCCTGTTCGGCCTCGTGCTCGCGATCGGCATCGTCGTCGACGACGCCATCGTCGTGGTCGAGAACGTCGAACGCAATATCGAGGGTGGACTGTCGCCGCGCGACGCGACCTACCAGGCGATGCGCGAGGTCTCCGGCCCGATCATCGCGATCGCAATGGTGCTGATCGCGGTGTTCGTGCCGCTCGCCTTCATCTCCGGCCTGACCGGGCAGTTCTACAAGCAGTTCGCGCTGACCATCGCGATCTCGACCGTGATCTCCGCCGTCAACTCGCTGACGCTCTCGCCGGCCCTGTCGGCGCTGCTGCTCAAGGGACACAACGAGCCGAAGGACCGGCTGACGATCATCATGGAAAAGGGCCTTGGCTGGTTCTTCCGCGGCTTCAACAAGGCGTTTACGCGGTCCTCGGAGAACTACAGCGGCACCGTCACCAAGGTGATCTCGGGCAAGGCCGCGGTGATGGGCCTCTATGTGGTCCTGGTCGGCGTCACCGCCTTCCTGTTCCAGCAAGTGCCGAGTGGCTTCGTGCCGGGCCAGGACAAGCAGTATCTGGTCGGCTTCTCGCGGCTGCCCGACGGCGCAGCGCTCGACCGCACCGAAGAGGTCATCCGCAAGATGAGCGACATCGCGCTGACCCAGCCCGGTGTCGAGAGCTCGGTCGCGTTTCCGGGTCTGTCGATCGCCGGCTTCACCAACTCCTCCAATGCCGGCATCGTGTTCTCGACGCTGAAACCGTTCGACGAGCGCAAGGGTCCGGCCCTGAGCGGGAACGCGATCGCGGCGGACCTCAACAAGAAATATTCCGGCATCCAGGAAGCCTTCATCGCCATGTTCCCGCCGCCGCCGGTCAACGGCCTCGGCACCATCGGCGGCTTCAAGCTGCAGATCGAGGACCGCGCCGGTCTCGGCTATGAGGCGCTGAACGAGGCGACGAAGGCGTTCATGGCGGCGATGCAGAAGGCGCCAGAGATCGCCGGCGTGTTCTCGAGCTTCCAGGTCAACGTGCCCCAGCTCTTCGCAGACATCGACCGCACCAAGGCGCTCCAGCTCGGCGTGCCCGTGACCGAAGTGTTCAACACGCTGCAGATCTACCTCGGTTCCTACTACGTCAACGACTTCAACAAGTTTGGTCGCACCTACTCCGTCTATGTCCAGGCCGACGCGCCGTTCCGCGCCCGCGCCGACGACATCAGGCAGTTGAAGGTGCGCTCGTCCTCCGGCGACATGGTGCCGCTGTCAGCGCTGCTGACGATCCGCCAGAGCGCCGGACCTGAGCGTGCGATCCGCTACAACGGCTTTTTGTCATCCGACATCAACGCGGCCGCTGCGCCCGGCTTTTCATCGGGGCAGGCACAGGAGGTCGCGACGCGGATCGCGGCGGAGACATTGCCGCCGGGCTTTGCCTTCGAGTGGACCGACCTGACCTATCAGGAGTTCATCGCCGGCAATTCCGGCCTCTGGGTGTTTCCGCTGGCGATCCTGCTGGTATTCCTGGTGCTGGCCGCGCTCTACGAGAGCCTGACCCTGCCGCTCTCGATCATCATGATCGTGCCGATGGGGCTGCTGGCTGCGATGTTCGGTGTCTGGATCTCGAAGGGCGACAACAACGTCTTCACCCAGATCGGATTGATCGTGCTGGTCGGCCTCTCCGCCAAGAACGCCATCCTGATCGTCGAATTCGCGCGTGAGCTCGAATTCGCGGGACGCACGCCGATCCGGGCCGCGATCGAGGCGAGCCGCTTGCGGCTGCGTCCGATCCTGATGACGTCGATGGCGTTCATCATGGGCGTGTTGCCCCTGGTGCTCTCCACCGGCGCCGGCTCGGAGATGCGGCGTGCGATGGGCGTCGCGGTGTTCTCCGGCATGATCGGCGTCACCGTGTTCGGCCTGTTCCTGACGCCCGTGTTCTATGTGCTGCTGCGGACCGTCACCGGCAACAAACCGCTGGTGCATCACAGCAGCGATACCAGCGCGGCGCCGGTCCAGGATCTCAAGCACGAAGGCGCAGGCCACTAGATCAGGGAGATCCCCGAGAGCAACAACAGAACGAGCACGGTCTTGCGAAAGACCGTCTCGTTGACCCGGTGAAAGGCGATCACACCGAGCGCTGAGCCTGCGAACAGCGCCGGCAGGCTGATCGCGAGGTCGACGAACACCTTCGACGATAGATCCTGGTGTCCGACCAGCAGCGCGATCGCGAAGACCTGCATCGCGGCGATGAACGGCTGCACCAGGCCGCGCTGCTCGCTCTTGGGCATGCCGCGCATGTCGCACCAGATCGTGGGGATCGCGCCAGGCATCGCGGTCAGGCCGCCGACCAGCCCTCCCCCGAACCCGATTAGTGCAACCCAGGGCCGGCCGACCGCCTCACCGGCCGTCACAAGCGTCGGCCGCAGCAGCATGTAGGCCGCATAGAGCGCCACGATGATGCCGAAGCCGCGGCGGAGCAGATGCGTGTCCGTGGATTGCAACAGCGACACCGCGATGGGAACGCCGATCAATCCGCCGACGATCAGCAGCAGACTGCCCTCCCACCGGATGCTGCGCCGAAGCGCCCACAGATTGGTGGCCTGCACGCCGATGCTGCACGCCATCATCAGCGGCACGGCCTCCAGCGGCTGAAACACGCGGAGCAGAATCGCGCCCGCCACGGCCGAGAACGCGAAGCCCGAGAGCCCCGAGACGAAGGCGCCGGCGAACACGGCGACGCTCACGAGAAGGCTGGTCGTGATATCAGGCACGATGCGTTCTCCGGCTCAGTCGTAGGGTGTCTGCGTCGCCGGGACATCGGCAGTCCCGGTGCAGAGCTCCGCATCGTGCGAATTCAGGAGAGGCCGAGAGACCGGCTGCGCGTGCGAACGCTCCAGCATCGCCAGCCCGACCAGTTGAAGCGTGACGAGCGCCGCCGTCAGCGCGGCGGCGACAATGTTGACGTTACGCGCGTTCGAACGTGGTACGGCCGGCCGCGCGCGCGCGCGGATCAACTCTGTTGGCATTTTCAAAAGTATCCTCTTCATTGCAGACGGGAATAATTTCATTCAAACGCGACGTTTCATGCGACTGCTCCAGCAAATGGCTGTAGCGCCGCAATGCGCGCTTCGCGTCGATCTCGCGCTGCGCGCGGAATGCCGCGCCGATGCGCGCGACGATGTCGCGGAACTTGCCGGCCGGAGCTGGTGACGCCTTTCGCATGACAATTTCCTCTCAACTTGCGCGAGAGATTGATGAGGTTCACTTCCGCTTACTGTGAGTTGCTTCACACGAAGATCGAACGCGTCGAGCAAGAAAACGTGTGAGTTCTCGTAGAAGAGAGCGCGGAGAATCGCGTCATTCGATCGAACGACCCGCGATAACTTTCTAATGATGCTGCTGTTTGAACCTATCGCGAGCCGGAGCGACTCGCCTGCGCCTTCGGAAAGCGCGTCAGTGCAGAACCGGATTGGAGAATCCAGCCGCGAGCTTGACGAGGTCCGCCTGACGCGAGACGCCGGTCTTCGCGAACACCCGATGCAGATGCGTCTTCACCGTCGTCTCCGCGATGCCGAGCGCCACGGCCGTCTCCGGCACGCCGCCGACCTCGACGATCGATTGCATGACCCTCAGCTCCGCAGGGGTCAACTCGAACGCGCGGTCGATGAGGCCGGCACATGAGCGGCCGTCGAGTTCCGCCTTCCAGATCAACAAGACGCCGACCGCCGACGTGCGCTCCGCCGCGCCTTCACGCAACAACGACGGCAGCGCGATGACGTGCGCGACGTAGTAGGAGCCGTCATGCGACATCAGCGGAATCTTTCGCCCGGCCGCCGCGGCGACGGCAACCTCGCCTGCGTCACGGAAGATATCGCGCAGCGCCGAATTTGCCGCGGAAGATCGTGCCACCAGCCGGCCCGCGACAGACCGCAGGACATCATCGGCGGCGAGCAACGTGTCCGCGGCAGGATTGCTGTGGACGATGTTGCAGGCGGTATCGAGCAGGATGACGCCGGCATTCAGCCGATCCACGACATCGGCGAGCGCAATCGCCCGCTGCTGCTTCCGCTCGATCGCCCGGTTGATCAGCAGCGCCCGGCTCGCATGCGGAACCAGGAATTGCATTCGCGCCCGCTGCTCCGCATCGAGCATCCCCTTGCCGGGGATCACGGTGATCAGCATCGGACACGGCGACTTCGACTGTTCCAGAACCACGCTGGCGACATCGACGCAGCCCTGGGGCCGCAGCCATTCCTGATAGAACCGCCCGCGGCGATATTCGTCGAAATTCACGAGATCGGGGATGTTACGAACCTCGCCATAGCGAGGCAGCCGTGCCAGCGGATCGTACTGGGCGTAGGTCTCGGCATAGAGCTGGATGTAGTGCGGATCGACACCGCAGTAATAATGCGTCGCGCCGGACTTGCTGACCGGATCCTTCGAAATCAGCCCGCAAGCCTGGCTGCCGATGAACGCATTGAGCTTGACGACAACATTGCTCCACAACTCAGGGTGGAGACCCGCGTCATATATATTCTCGATCAACTCGGACTGTTTGGGAGGTCGGGACATCAGAACAGCCAATGGTGACCTGGAGATAGCGAAATGTTCGTCATGCCCGGCGGCACTAGTGAGTCTATCGTGGGAGCAAAAGGTTCAACCCCGACAGCGATTGACCGATCAGTTGACGAGCGGATTGGAGAATCCGGCCGCGAGCTTGACGAGATCGGCCTGACGCGAAACGCCGGTCTTGGCGAACACCCGATGCAAATGCGTCTTCGCCGTGGTTTCTGCGATACCGAGCGCTGCCGCCGTTTCCGGGACGCCACCGACCTCGACGATCGACAGGAACACGCGCAGCTCGGCCGGCGTGAGGTCGAAGGTCCGTGCGATCAGCTCGCCATAGGACTGCCCGCCAAGCGACACCTTGCGCAGGAGCAGCGCACCGGCGGCATCGACCACCTGCTCGCTGCCATTTCGCAGCACGGACGACAGCGGCAGAATATGCGCGACATAACGCTCGCCGCTCGGCGAAAGCAGCGGGATCGCATGGCCCCGTGTGGCAAGCAGGGCAATTTCGCTGCGGGTCGCAAGCGCCTCGCGCAGCGTCTGATTGGCCTCCGCGCTGCTGGTTACGAGCTGCCCGGCAACGGACCGAACCACGTCGGCGGCGGCAAACAAGGCGTGGCCGGCCGAATTCGCATGCACCACCCGGCAAAAGGCATCGAGCAGGAAGATGCCGGACGCCAGATTGTCCAGAACATCCGCCAGCGCCGTCGCCAGCGTCAGTTGCGAGGTGATGGCGCGATTGATCAGCAGCGCGCGGCTGGCGTGCGGTACGATCAGCGAGAGCCGACGCTTCATCGCCGGGTCCACCATGCGCCGGCCCGACAGCACCGTCAWCATCACCGGGCAGCTCGCATGCGATGTCTCAAGCACGACATTGGCCGCGTCGCTGCAACCCTGTGGCTGCATCCACTCCTGGTAAAAGCGCCCTTTCCGGTATTCATCGAAATTGACGAGATCGGGGATGCTGACGATCTCGCCATGCGGCGGCAGCACCGTCAGCGGATCGAACTTCGAATGGGTCTCTGAATAGAGCCGGATATAGTGCGGGTCGGCGCCGCAATAATAATGGGTGACGCCGAATTTGCTGATCGAATCCTTGGAAAACAGCCCGCAGGCCTGCCCGCCGACGAAATCGCGAACGCCGGCGACGACGTGGTTCCACAGCGAAGGATCGAGCCCCGCGTCATAGATGGACTCGACCAGTTCGGGCAGCTTCGGTGGTCGATGCATGGCTATAAATGGCCTGAGTGATCAATATCACCAAGAATACCATAACCACAGCATGCGACGTCCTCCGATCGGAGGAGGCGCCGGCCGGGCGGATGGGGCCCGGCCGGCGGGCATCGCATTCGAGCCGCCAGGGCTGATGCCGGCTCAGAACGCGACGCGAACGCCACCCTTCGCTGTGCCGGTGCGGCTCCGGTCGGACATCATCATGCCCTCGACCGCGCCGAACACGGACACGTTGCGGCTGGCGCGGTAGTCGAAGCCGAAGCCGGCCACCGCAGCATTGTTGAGCACTTGGCGCCGCGACCTGTTGTCGGCGTTGCCGCCCTGGAAGGTGAAGCCGGGACCGTCATGCCTGTTCCCAGCCGACCTTCTCGACATTTTCTGACCAGACTGCGGCGCGATAGACCTCTCGTCCGCCGGCATCCCTGACGCGGATCCAGGCGTCGCGATCGCGCAGATCGTCACGCCAGACGAACAGATGTCTCGCCATCTCGTCGGCCACAACAAACGTGGCCCTGGCCTGCTCGAAGACCATGCCGCCCGGATCGATCTTCACGACATTGTCGACCAGGAGATCAAAGAAGAAGCGGCGCATTCACAACTCCAATTGCCGGCGCCGTCCGAAACACAGCGTCATCGTTCTACTCCGCGCGCCAGAAGACGTAGTCAGCCGAATGCGGCGCACTGCGATAGGCACCCGCCTGGTCGCACGAGCCGCGCACCGCGCGGTCACGGCGCTTCGCCGCTCCTGACGCCGCTGGGCGTCGCGCCATAGGCCCGGCGGAAACAACGATTGAAATAAGAGAGATCGCCGAAGCCCACGTCGTAGGCGATCGAGCTCACCGGCCGCCCGGCGAAGTCAGGCTCGCGCAGCATGCGATGCGCGCGTTTGAGGCGCTGCCCGGTCAGGAAGGACGAGAACGTCTTGCCGTCGGCTTCGAACAGCCGCTGGAGATAACGTGTGGTCACGCCGAATTCCTGCGCCACGGTCGCGACCGCGAGGTCCTGATGCCAGCAATTGTTGACGATGAAGGACTTCACCTTCCGCAGCCGCGCGGCCCTGACGCCTCGGCGCCCGGCCAGCTCGTGAACCTCATCCGTCGCGCCGAGAACACGCGCCATCAGATCATGGAGATGTGCAACAGCGAGCTGGCGCAATGCGGGCACCGCGAACGCGCGCTCGCGCACCAGAGAGGTCGCGTAGTCGACCAGCAGGCGAAGTCCGGCGGCGCGCTCCGGAATGATTCGCATCACGGTGTCGTCGATGTCCACGATCATGGGCGCCAGCACCCGCCGCGGTACGCGCAGCGACAGACAATTTCCAAGCGAGAGGCGTTCGTAGATCGTCGCGTCCTCCGCGCTCGTCAGAACCGCGTCACCGGGATGAAGCCTCAGATCTCGTCCTCGCGCAGATACTTCGACGATGCCGGATCGGTTGATCATCAGGCCAAGGCTGTCGTTGCCGTCGACGACCAGTTGTTTGGTACGGATGACCCGAGCTCCGACCAGCCCGCCGATCACCAGCTGGACGTCCGGCAAGCCATGGGATGTGAGGCTCGCGGCGAACGGCTTTTCGTCCGTCGGCTCGACCTCCGCCTTGAGCACGCCGCGGCAATAGAATTCGCGCAGCAGCGGCACACGCTCGTCTTCGGGAATGTGGTCCGTCGAAACATTGAGAATGGAAAATTCGTCCTTGCCGCTCACTGCAATTTCTCCAACCGACAGGCAGGCTCGCTCACGCGCTGTCGTCTCCCGCGTCCGGTGCCGGCGCGCATTGTTCCGTGGCGCACGCTGCCCTTCTCATTCAAGAGGCGCCATATACGAAAGTATCAAATGACGCGCGTCGTACGTTCGGAGGACCTGATGATCCTGCTCATCACAATGGATTGAGATTGCATCGCCGCGCGGCTCGCGCCGTCAAATGAATCACATGGTGTCGTCGTCGCGGCTCGTTCGCTGTACAAACGGCGCGGTGAAGCCGGCGGCGATCTTCACGAGATCTGCCTGCCTGCCGGCACCGGTCTTCTCGAACAGGCGACCGAGATGCGTCTTCACCGTGGTCTCGGCAATGCCGAGCTTTGCCGCGATATCGGGAACGCCGCCGACCTCGACAATGGCCATCAGCACGCGCAATTCGGACCGCGTCAGCCTGAAGGCCGCAGCAATGGCGTCGGGCACGAGCGATGGCACCATCGCGGCCTTCTGTACGAGGAGCACCGTGGCCGCGACGTCTCGCGGCAGGCTGCACTCCCGCTTCAACGGAAGGACATGAACGAGATAGTGCTGACCGTCCGCCGACGTCGCGAGCTCGATGCGGCGGCGACCGGCCGGCTGAGCTTCGCTATCCGCAACAACTTCGAACAGGCCGCGGAATAACTTGTCGGTCTGGGTGTTACGCGCCACGATCCGGTCGCCGACCATCGCGAGCAGGTTTGCATCGACGAACAGCTGCCGGCACGCCGCGTTGGCGTGGACGACCCGGCCATCCGCATCGAGCAGGCAGATCGCCGTGCTCAGGCCGTCGAGCACATCGGCAAGGTCGTCCACGGTATGCGAGCGCGCCCTGATCTGCCGGCCCATGATCCTGGAACGCTGGATGTGGGGTGCGAGCAGCCGCATGCGTTCGCGCATCGCCTCGTCGACGGTTCCGCGGGATCGATGGCGTAACACCTGCAAGACCGTGGTACGCGCGTCCGATCTCTCGAGCGCGACGGTCGCGAGGTCGATCGCGCCCTGCGGCTCGACCCACTCGCGATAGAAGCTCGTGGCCACGAAGTCCGCGTGCGGCATGATATCGGTCACGCCGATGGCGTGCCCGGCCGCAAAAGCGAGATGACGATCGAGCAGAGGATCCTGCTCGACATATCTGTCGCGGTAGAGCTGGCGGAAGCGGGATTCGGTGCCAAAATGCTGGTGAATCTCGATCGAGAGCCTTGCCGCATCGCGGGACAGGATGGTCGCGGCACACCCGCCGACGAAATGGGAAACCTGTTCCAGCGCGCCGCTGCGCAGCGCAGGATCGACCGCCGCATCGTAGATCTCGCCGACGAGAGACGAGAACCGGTTTGCCTGGAGGATCGTCATCGGAAGGACGATGCGATCGGCGTGCGGCCCCGGTGACGAAGGGAGCTTGCGCATTGGAAATTGGCAGAGCCGACGGAGCGGTCGATCGTCGCCTTCGGCGTGGAAAAAGCAGTGCAGCGAGATGCTAGAATATCGAACATCGTCCTTGCGTAACGTCAACCGCAGGGTGCGGCTTGGACGTTTTCGCCAAAGACTAGGATAAAAGCGAACAGCGCGCGGGCTGTGTGCTGTGAGTCACGCGCCCTCGCGCTGCTTGCTTGCTCGATCGCCCGCGCTGTGCGCGGCGCAGCACTTTATTTCCGGTTCTCCTCGCAGAACTTCAGCGCGGCCAGCGCCTCGCCGGCGCGCGGGATCTGCATCTCGATGCTGTCCTCGTCATCGTCCTCGAAATCGAGCGAGAGACGCCTGGCCTTCGACAGCCGGTCCATGATCGTCTGGTCGTATTCGAAGATGCCGCGCACGGTGGTCTTGTCCATGACCTCCCACTTCGCCTTCTTCATGATGTCGGCGTCATCGGTACCGACGTCGGCCCGGAGGATCTCGCCGACCTTGTCCCACTCCCAGCCGTCATAGATCATCACGATCACGATGGCTTTCTCGGAATAGGTGATCACGATGACGTAGTTGCGGTTCTCGTCTTCCTTGTCCTTGTAGCCGCGGCTCGCATTGCAATGCGTGTCCTGCGCGCGCTTCTCGATGGTCCAGTCACCGACCCTGGATTGCTGCGCAAACGCTGGCCCTGGGCTCGAGACGGCTGCGCCCAGGGCGCCCGCGCTCAGCAAAGCGGCAAGAAGGAATCGTCTCATGTCAGCCTCCAGCGTTCCCCACGCGGAGATGACCACCTCGGCCTGCGGCCCGCAAGGGCTCGAGGAGGCTGATCCGGGCCAATGCTGAACGTCGCCGGTCCTACACCCGCCTGGGGATGATGGCGATCGGGGTGAAGGTGTAAACCTCCTCGCCGTTCTGGTTGAACATGGTCCATTTCACCAGCGCGATGCCCTGCGGCTTCGACTTCGACGGCGTCAGGCTCATGACCTCGCCAACCAGATGCAGGCGGTCATTGGGCCGTACCGGCATGGTCCAGCGCAGACCGTCGACGCCCGCGCCGATCAGCGGATGCGGGCCGAACGGGCGGGCCTGGATCGCGAGGTTCATGGCGATCGCGGCGGTGTGCCATCCTGATGCAGCCAGGCCGTTGAACAAGGTCTGCTTGGCGGCCTCGTGGTCGAGATGCATCGGCTGCGGATCGAACTCGGCTGCAAAGCGCTTGATGTCGGCTTCGGTGACTTGCACCTCGGGGGATTTGAACCGCATTCCGATGGTGAGATCGTCGAACCACTCGACCTGCGCCATGATTTTGCCTCGCAATATGACTTGCCGCCAGCCGGAAAGGCGCGGCTGAAGGACTGAGCAGAGCGGGATGTAGCGGGTCTGCGGTGCACAAACCAGCCCCGGGTTCCCCGCGAAACCCGTTTCCCAAAACGACGAAACACGCCTGAAACAGATTGCCGGTTATCTGGTTGTCAAAATCATACAGGGACGGCCACCATGCAATTCTTCCTCGACCTCATCCTGGATTATGCCTGCTGCCAAAATCTCGTCTCCCAGCCGCTACGGGAGGATGAGCTATGATCGAGCTGATCTCAGCCGTGCTCGCGCTTTGCAGCGTCGCTGTCTTCGCGGCACATGCTTTGGATGCCTACCGCACCACGCACTCCTGATCTGTACGCCCTCCGGCCGCTAGAACGGGCGCCGGTAAAAGTGCTCCGAGTGCGTGGCCGGCGGAAACCGGTTGGCGAGCGCGATTGCCGCGTTCTCGTCAGTCTCGAGCGCGACCTTCTGCGCCAGCATCACGTCGCCGGGCACGAGAAAGCCTGACGGGACGAAGCACCATCCCATCGCCGCACGCCCCTCATCGTCGATCTCATGGACATTGGCGGCCGTGCCGTAGTGGATGCGGTACCTTTTGCCGGTATCGCAGCCGATGACATCGAAATACCGATGCTGCTCGAATTGCGCGCGCTGCGCCGGCGACAGCCATTCGGCCAAAAGCCGGCGGCCGCGGGCATCCGGCGTGTTCTCGCCGAAGAAGCGCCGATAGAGCTCGCGCAGCGCATGCAGACGCGCACGCGCCGGCGCACGGAGCCAAATTGCCGCGATCATGAGCAGCTCAGATCAACCGCCGACCAGGCGGGGATAGAACAGCGTTTCGTGCGCGGTCGGATCGAATGACTTGATGCGGGTAACTTCACCGGGTCCGGTACGATAGGCGGCGGTGAAGCCCGCTCCGGTCAGCTCACGAAAGCGCCGTTCGGCTCGCGCCAGCGCTTCGGCATTGTCAGGATCAAACTCGTGGCGCGTGTCGCCCGTCTGGTCCATCACGATCTGGGTAGCCATATTGAGTCTCCTCATGCCAGCCCTGCCCCCGATCAAAGCAAACCTCGTGCCGTCAGTTCCTCAACGCAAGAACTTTCTCGTGCGCGGCCGAGCCTTCATGCGGCCTCAACGCAACGCGGCCGCCCCGCCTCCCTCGTCGATCTGCCGTCCCATCAGGGCGATTGCCTTCTGATAGACGCCGGCAGCATTCCAAGCCTCGATAGCGGCAAAATTCGGTTCGCCCGGCTGGTAACCGGCTCCTGCGCGCCAGCCATGAGCTTTCAGGAAATTCGCCGTCGAGTTCAGCGCATTGGCGGCAACCTCGAGATTGCCGGTGCCATAGGCCAGGATGTTCTTGGGCATGAACTGGGTCTGGCCGACCTCGCCGTGCATGGAGCCGCGGGTCGCCCCCGACAGCGTGCCGCGGTCGATCAGCTTGAGGGCGGCATAGAGCTGGTCGGTGAAGAATTCGGGACGGCGGCAGTCATAGGCAAGGGTCGCGATCGACGACAGCATGTTCTGGTTGCCACGCTGGCTGCCGAAACCGGTCTCCATGCCCCAGATCGCGATCAGCGGCCCGGGCGGGACGCCGTAGCGCTGCTGGATCGTGGCGAACAAGGCGGCCTGCGACTGCTTGAGCTGCCGCCCCTTGGCGACGATGGTGGTGGCGCCGCGCTTGGCGAGGAACTGGTCGAGCGTCAGCGAGAAGCTGCGCTGGCCGCGGTCGGCCGCAATCGTGGCACCGGCGTAATTGGTCTGCATCAGCGCCGAGAGCGCGGTCTGGCCGACGCCCTTGCCCTGCGCCTCCGCGCTGAACTCGCGCTTCCAGGCCTCAAAGCCCGCCGGCGAGCTGCCGCATTGCGCGGCCTCGGCCATGGATATCAGGGACATGGGCGCCAGCGAGAGAAGCAGCGCTGCAGCGCCGATCATGGCCGTCGCAACGGTCCTGCCCTTGGTCATTCCCTGGTCCTCTCACATAAACGTGCGCGACTGGCTCGCGCGAGCCCATGATCCTACGTCGGCCCTGATCGCTCAAGCCCCATCCGGCGCAACCTGTGCCTTGACACCGGGGCAGCCGCCTACCCTTCGCCGTCGCGGCCGAGCAGGAAATCCACCATGATGCCCTGGTGCTGCTCGTACATGTCCGTACCGGTCCCGGTCACGCAGCCGATCCTGCGGGCGGCAGCGACGAAGGGCGAGACTTCGGGCTTTGTGATGACGCAGCCGCAATAGGCCGTCGGCGCAAGCCGCGCGACATCGACCGGCAGCGGATCGCCCTCCTTCATCCCGGCGGGTGTCGCATTGGCGACGAAATCGAAGCCCGCGGGATCCCCGGTGCCGACCTGCACGGGCGTTCTGCCGAGCCCGTTGAGCCGGCCGATCAGTGCGTCGCGGCGCTCGGGCTCGCTGTCGTGAATCGCGAGATCGCTCACGCCGGCCTCGACCAGCGCAAGCGCGATCGCCGATCCTGCGCCGCCGGCGCCGACGAGCAGCGCCCGCATGCCCCGGGGATCGATCCCCTTCGCCCGCGCCGCACCGACGAAGCCGAGGCCGTCCACCATGTCGCCATGCCATGAGCGGTCGGCGCGTCGGCGCATCAGGTTCGCGGTACGCAGGAAATGTGCGCGCTCGGTCGCACTGGCGCAGGCCTGATAGCAGGCAAATTTGTGCGGGATAGTCACGACGATGCCGTCGAGGTTCTTCAGCCGCGTTGCCACCGAGAGGAAATCCGGCAAATCCGCTGGCGCGACCTGAACCGGAACGAGAATGCCGTCATGGCCGCGCGCAGCGAAGGCGGCTGTCACGCCTGCCGGCGAGCGCACCTGCGCGATGGGATCGCCGACAATGGCGTAGAGCCGCGTCGCGCCTGATAGACCCGGGATCATGCCGTTGAATCCGGAACCTGAGAGCCGCCCGCCTCGGTCCCCTCAGTCAATTCCAGGCCATCCAGATTGCCTTCCTTGCGCCATTTGTTGAGCAGCCGCAGGAACGCCACCGGCCCGCGCCAGTACTGGCTGTTTCGTGCCGCGATCGGATCGAACACGCCCTCGTTGTTGTAATAGCCCGGCGTGCATTCGGCCAAATAGGTCTGGCGGCCGAGCGCGGCTTTGACGACCTCCTCGACCCAGGCGTTCTCGGCAGCGAGCGTCGGCTCCAGCGTCCGCGCTTTGCGCTTRCGCGCCTCCGCAATGACATAGGCGATGTGCTGCGACTGCTCGTCGATGATATGCGGAAAATTGGCGCTCTGACCGGCCTGCACCGTGACGATCAGGAAGCAATTCGGGAAGCCGCGGCTGTAAAAGCCATGCAGCGTCTTGACGCCATCGCGCCATCGCTCGGACAGGCTCACGCCGTCACGGCCGTAAACCTCGAAGCCCATGCGGCGGGCGTAATCGGTGCCGACCTCGAAGCCGCTGGCATAGATCAGGCAGTCGAGCTCATAGGCCTTGCCGTCAACCACGACGGCGTTCTCGGTGATCCTCTCGACGCCCTGCCCTTTGGTGTCGACCAGATGCACGTTGGGACGATTGAAGGTGTCGAGATATTCGTCGTGGAAGCATGGCCGCTTGCAGAACGCCTTGTACCAGGGCTTGAGAGCCGCCGCGGCGGCTTCGTCCTTCACGACGGTATCGACGCGCGCGCGGATCTCTTCCATCTTGCGGTAGTCGGCCTGCTCGATGACCTTCAGCGCCTCTTCGAGCGAGGTCACCGGCTGCGGCTGACGGCGCGGCGCAAGCAGGATCTCGCCAAGCAGGCCGGTCCAGCCGTCCTGCACCAGGTCCCGTTCGAACGGCTCGCCGGAGATGACCGCAGTGAAATTGTCCATCCGCTCGCGCTGCCAGCCGGGCTCGAGGCTCTGCGCCCAGCTTGCGTCCGTCGGACGGTCGTCGCGCACGCCGATCGCCGATGGCGTGCGCTGGAAGACATAGAGCTCTTTCGCCGATCGGCCGAGATGCGGCACGCATTGCACGGCGGTGGCGCCAGTCCCGATGATGCCGACGCGCTTGTCGGCGAGACCGGTGAGACCGCCTTCGGCCGCGCCGCCGGTGTAGCCATAGTCCCAGCGGCTGGTGTGGAAGCTGTGTCCCCTAAAGGTCTCGATGCCGGGAATGCCAGGCAGCTTCGGACGGCTCAGCGGGCCACCGGCCAGGATGACGTAGCGTGCACCGATACGATCGCCACGATCGGTCTCGACCAGCCAGCGTCCCTCCTGCTCCTGCCATTCCATCCGCGAGATGATCGTCTGAAACAGCGCGCGCTCGTAGAGGCCGAAGTGACGGCCGATGCGGCGGGAGTGTTCGTAGATCTCAGGCGCCCGCGCATATTTGCGCACCGGCATGTAACCGGTCTCTTCCAGCAGCGGCAGATAGATGTAGCTCTCGGTATCGCAGGCCGCACCGGGATAACGATTCCAGTACCAAGTGCCGCCGAAATCGGCGGCCTTTTCCACGATACGAAAATCCTCGATGCCGGCCTCGCGCAGACGCGCGCCACAGAGCAGGCCGCCGAAGCCGCCGCCGACGATGAGAACTTCAGTCTCCTCGCTGACAGCTGCGCGCGCAAATCCGGGATCGGCCCAGGGATCGTCGAGATAGCGGCCGAAATCGCCTGCGACCTCGACATATTGCGCCTTGCCCTCGGCGCGCAAACGCCGGTCGCGCTCGTCGCGATAGCGCGCGCGGAGTGCGGAAATATCGACCGTAGATTCGCCGGCTGCACCGGTCTTGTGTCTTTCCGCTGACATCGATTTCCTCCACGGCGGACGCTGCTTCGGATCAGTTAGCCCCGAAAAAGTGACGCATGCAATCGCGTCCCTCGCTTTTTGCGTGAACGTCCCGTGACGTTCCGCTAACCTMACGCGCAAATCACAACATATGCCACGCAACGACGTGGCTGCGGAGGAGACCATGCAGGGATTGATGATGGATATGCCGCTCCTGATCAGCGGCCTGATCCAGTATGCCGCGGACTATCACGGCGAAGCCGAGATCGTCGCGCGCGAGATCGAGGGCGACATCCATCGCTACACCTACGCCGACGCCCATCCGCGCATCAAGCGCATGGCGCTGGCGCTGAAGCGGCTCGGCATGAAGCAAGGCGACCGCGTCGGCACCCTGGCCTGGAATACGCACCGGCATTTCGAGATGTTCTATGCCGCGCCGGGCATGGGCTACGTGCTGCACACCATCAATCCGCGGCTGTTCCCCGAGCAGCTCGTCTACATCATCAACCACGCCGAGGACCGGCTGCTGTTCATCGACCGCGCCACGCTGCCGCTGGTCGAGGCGATCGCGCCGCAGCTGAAGACGATCGAGGCCTATGTCGTGATGTCCTCGCGCGAGCGGATGCCGGAGACCAAGCTTGCGAACGTGCATTGCTATGAGGATCTCCTCGCCAGCGAGAACGACGCCGGTTTCGCCTGGCCGGAGTTCGACGAAAAATCCGCATCGACCATCTGTTACACGTCGGGCACGACGGGCAACCCCAAGGGCGTGATCTACTCGCACCGCGCCGCCATCCTGCAGACCATGACCTGCTGCAATTTCGACTTCCTGCCGGGACATCTCGAAGGCGTGCGCGAAGTCATGATGCCGATGGCACCGCTCTTCCACGGCAACGGCTGGAACATGCCATTCACCGCGCCTTACACGGGATCGAAGCTGGTGCTACCCGGCCGCAACTATGAGCCCGACAAACTCTATGAACTGCTCGAAGGCGAGAAGGTGACGCTGTCGGCGGGCGTGCCGAGCTTCTGGCTGATCCTGCTCGATTGGCTGGGTCGCACCGGCAATAAATTCTCGACGCTGCGCGCGACGCTGTCGTCCGGCTCGGCGCCGCCGCGCGCGATGGTCGAGAAGCTCAAGCGCGACTATGACATCGACTACGTCCAGGCCTGGGGCATGACCGAGGCCCTGGGCTGCTCGATGCCGGGCTTGCGGCCCGGCTCCGAGCATCTCGGCGACAAGGAGAAATTCGACCGGCGCCAGGTGTCGGGCCGCGCCTGCTTCGGCACAGCCTTGCGCATCGTCGACGACGGCGGCAACGAGCTGCCGCGCGACGGCAAGACCGTCGGCCATCTGCGCGCGCGTGGGCCATGGGTCGCCTCGGGCTATATGAAGCTCGACGAAGGCCTCGACCGTGATGGCTGGCTGATCACCGGCGACATGGCGGTGATCGACAGCCAAGGCCACGTCACGCTGACCGATCGCTCCAAGGATGTGATCAAGTCCGGCGGCGAATGGATCTCCTCGATCCAGCTCGAGGACGTCGCCTTGTCCCACCCCGACGTGCTGCAAGCCGCGGTGGTCGCGATCAACCACGAGAAATGGCAGGAGCGTCCGCTGCTCCTCGTCGTCCGCAAGAAGGGCGCGACCGTCGACGGCAAGACCTTGCTCGACCACATGCGCCCGAAGATCGCGAGCTGGTGGATGCCGGATGCGGTCGAATTCCTGGACGAATTTCCGATGACCGGCACCGGCAAGGTGCTCAAATCCGCGCTGCGCGAGAAGTTCAGGGAGTACCGCGTCGCCTGAAGTAGGCGCACCCTGCGTGCGCGGTCTTCATCTTTTGGTAGATTCGACGGCGATATATCGAGGTGTCGCTAACTCCAGGGATAGAGGACAGCATGGCGTTTTCCGGATTGGGCCTGCATCTCGGCAATCTGTCGCGCCTGTCGAATGCGCAGACGCGCTCGATCAGCCCCGAGAATTTCACCGGCGAGAAGGGCAAGGGCGGCATGTCCGTCGACGGCCCCGCCGCACGCCAGGCCCGCGATCTCGGCCAGGGCTGGAAGATCTCGCCCTATGTGGTCATCGAGCCCGGCGCGACCTTTACGCTCGGCGACATCCAGGGCCAGGGCGCGATCCAGCAGATCTGGATGACGCTGGCGCGCGGGCGGCTTCGTCACTCGATCCTGCGCGTCTACTGGGACGACCAAATGCTGCCAAGCGTGGAATGCCCGGCCGGCGATTTCTTCGCCTGCGGATGGGAGGAGTTCGCGCAGGTGTCCTCGCTCGCGGTCTGCGTCAATCCCGGCCGCGCGTTCAACTGCTACTGGGAAATGCCGTTCCGCACGCGCGCGCGCTTCACGCTGGAGAACCGCAGCGAGGAGCAGCTCACCGTCTACTACCAGATCAACTACACGCTCACTGAGGTGCCCGAGGACTGCGCCTATTTCCATGCGCAGTTCCGGCATACCAATCCGCTGCCGTACAAGGAGGTCTACACCATCCTCGATGGCGTCAGCGGTGCGGGCCATTATGTCGGCACCTATATGGCCTGGGGCGTCAACAACAACGGCTGGTGGGGCGAAGGCGAGATCAAGTTCTTCATCGACGGCGACGGTGCATTCCCGACCATCTGCGGCACCGGCACCGAGGATTATTTCTGCGGCGCCTATAATTTCGATCCCTATGTCGCGCATGCCGGCCAGGGGCAATCACGCTACCAGGAATTCACCACGCCCTATGCCGGCCTGCCGCAGGTGATCCGTCCCGATGGCGTCTACAAGTCACAGCAACGCTTCGGCCTGTACCGCTGGCACATCCCCGATCCCGTGCGCTTCCGCTCCGATCTGCGCGTGACGATCCAGGCACTGGGCTGGCTGCCGGGCGTCAAGGAGGCGAAGTATCTTCCATTGCAGGACGACATCGCCTCGGTCGCGTTCTGGTACCAGACGCTGCCGACCCCGCCCTTCCCGACATTGCCCGGCCCGGATTATCTCGAAATCGGCTAGCCGCCCTTCCCTGCGCTCACAGCATTTGCACCGCCCGGACGTCGTGAAGATCGTCCGGGCGGCGCCTTCGTGTTCGGCGCCGGCTACCAGGAATACTGGAGCCCCACGCGTCCAAGGGCGCGCACGTCGCTCCACGACTGCGCCGGAAGCGCCACGCCTAACTCCGTCGCGGTCCGGTTGGACGTGGACGTCAAGCTGCCGCGATCGAGACCGAACGCGATGCCCATGGTCAGTGACAGGTTTCCCTGGATCCTGATCATTCCGACCACACCGGCGGCATGCTGCCCGTCGAAGACGGCCCAGTGCGTCGAGATCGCATAGTTGGTCCCGTCGGGCAGGAACGGATTGACGAGCGAAGTCGCCATGGCCGTTCCCGTCGCTGCACGGGTAATCTGGCGTGCGAGATCGAACTGGCTCTGCACCGTCTGCCCCGCGTTCACGCAGGTGTCAGTACCCGGTATGTAGAAGAAGTTGGCACCGTAGACCGAGCAGATCTTTTCGTACTCGACCGCAGCATGGCCGGGCATCGGGATCGCCAGAACCAGAGCGGCAGTCGCAAGGATAGCGCGCAGGTGACGTCGGAAGACGTCTCGTGCCGCGTTGATTTGCTTCCACATGTTTGTCTCCAATCAGTGACGTTGGCGCGGCTCAGTAACGAGCAACGATGGCATCGCCGTTGAAGCGGTAGTTCACGCCGAGCTTCACGAGATGAAGGTCATGGTCGACGTTCTGGGTGCTGATCCGTGTGCTCAGCGCGATCGCGGCCGGACCGAAATACAGGTAGTCGTACTCCAGTCGCGCCGAGAGATTGCTCGTCAGCGCGTATTCAAGGCCGACGCCGCCGGTCAAGCCGGTCCGCTGGTGGTTCACGTCGAGCGGAGCAACCGTGCCGACATAGGCCTGGTAGGCGACATTTGCCCAGGCAACGCCGCCTTTGGCGTAAGCCAGTACGTTATCAAACGCGTAGCCGATGCGACCGGTGCCCGTCGCCATCGCCTGGTACGACACTGAAAGCCCGGACAAGATGGGGTTCGCGGGATCGAACGGACGATTGCCCTTGATCGACGCCCAGGAAAGATCGAGCTCGGCACCGACCACGATGTTGTCGAACTGCCAGTTGGCGCCAACCTGCGCACCTGCGAGCGCGCCCTTTGTGTCCATCGTGAAGCGATCTTGCGCGAATGCGAAGCTCGGGTCGACGAGCCGGCTGCTGCCCATGCCATAACCGCCATGAGCACCAATGTAGAAGCCGTTCCAGAGCGGCACCGGAGCGACGACCGGAGCCTTCACGGTCATGTCGGCCGCGTTCGCGGATGTGGCGGTGAGCGGCATGGCCGCGAGAAGCGGCGTGACGGCAGCAACGCAGGAGAGGAAGCGGCGCGCCGATCGCGAGAGAGAGATTGTCATGGGATGGTCTTTCAAATGTCAGAATGAATTTTAGGAGCGAGCGTCGCGTGCATCACCAGGCGTACATGAACCCCGCGCGGCCGAGGCCACGGACGTCACTCCACGATTGCGCCGGGATCGCCGTGCCGAATTCCGTCTGCGTGCGGTTGGTGAGGGACGTGAGGCTTCCCTTGTCGAGGCCGAGCGAGAAGCCGCCCGAGAACACGAAATTGCCGGAGACCCGCACGAGCCCTGAGAAGCCCGCTGCGTGCTGGCCGTCATAGGTCGCCCAGTGGGTCGAGACCGCGTAATTGGTGCCGGTCGGAAGCCACGGCGCGACGAGCGACGCGGCCATCGCGGTGCCGGTCGAAGCGCGGGTCTGCGCACGCGCGAGATCGAACTGGTTCGTCGCGATCTGGTTGGCGTTGGTGCAGGTGTCGGTGCCCGGAATGTAGAAGAAGCCGGCGCCGTACAAGGAGCAGACCTTGACGTACTCGACTGGAGCGGCGGCGTGGCTTGGTGCGGCGATCATGGCGCCGAGGCCGGCGGTGACGACTGCGGCGATCTTGGACATGGTGGACATGACGTTGTCTCCGAGGATTTCTGTTGAATGTTGTTTCGATGTGCCGGGGAATTAACGCGGGAGGCCACCGTCGCCGTTGAAGCGGATGTTGATGCCGGCCTTCACCACCTGGACGAAATGCTTGATCTCGGACGTCGTGTCCGCGCTCACCCAGTGGAGCGTTTCGGTGGGGAGAAAGATCGCGTTGTATTCGACCTTGGCGGAGACGTTGCGCAGGAAGGCCACTTCCAGGCCGACGCCGCCGACGGCACCGAACAGCTCGCGGTTGTAGTTGGTGATCTCCGGGGTGAACCGCGACGAGAGCTCCATGCGGGCATAGGCGGCACCGCCCTTGGCATAGGCGAGCCATTGGCCCGATGCGTAGCCGACACGGCCCGTCGCGGTCGCAAGGGCGGTGTAGCCGACCCCGTTGGTGGTGCTCGACGTGAGAAGGGGCGAGGTGCTGGTGTTGCCCTTCACGAAGGACCAGGAGCCGTCGACCTCGGCACCAAGGACATAGTTGCCCAGCTGCCAATTGTAGCCGAGCTGCCCGCCCGCGAGCGGTCCGTTGTAGTAGGCAAAGAACGGATTGTTGGCGGGGCTGTTGAGGGGATCGCGAAACTCCGACTTCCCCCATCCCCAGCCGCCATGGACACCGGCGTAGAATCCAGACCAGGAGACGACGGGTGCAGGCAGCGGACCGCCGGCGAAAGCAGGTGAAGTGATAATCGCGCTCACCGCTGCAACGGCGGCGGCGAGTCTGATGCGGTGAGTGACGGAACGTCCTGATTGCGTGTGCATGTCGATGTCCATTTCCTTTTCGAATTAAAGATTGCTTCTCGTATAGTTCTCTATTTTAGATTGTGCCTTGAGATGCAACGTTTGGATCAAGCCCTTGCTTGCTTTTGAACGAACGAAACCGGCGACCGCGCAGCTTGCGGATCGACGGGACGAACTACCGGTTGTTGGAAGAACCCGCGCGCAGTCTAGGACAATGCGCTCCGCGTCCTATCGACTGGCGAACTAGGGGCGCGCGATCCGTAAGGATGTGCTTCCGTAGTCCCCTTGTGTTGTCATGACTGCTGCCCCCACTTTTGATTGAGGCCGATCTTAGGCACGACCTTTCGGATTGCCAGTCGCGTCAAAGTCACAGTTGCCGATTGTTTCCCACGCGCTTCTCATTCGGTGCACAAACGCAAGACAACGCATGAATGGGCGTTAATATCGCTACGCAACAGGTGAGCTCTGACGCGATTTGCGCGGAGCCGCGCCGATGAAAATGCGATGAGGCAAGCGCCGCTATCGCCGACTCGATTCTGATGCAGGCCGGCCCCGCGTGCAGGCGCTGCTTGATCTACAGGAGGTCCAGATGCTCTACCCGATGTCGCCCAAAGTCGTCGAACTCAAGCGCAAGCTCGAAAGTTTCATGGACCGGCACATCTATCCGAACGAGGAGCGCTTCTATCGCGAAGCGGAAGAGCTCGGACCGTGGAAGGTCTATCCCGTCGTCGAGGAGCTGAAGCCGCTGGCGCGCGCCGAAGGTCTCTGGAATTTGTTCCTGCCGGAGTCCGGCCACGGCGCGGGTCTCACCAATCTCGAATATGCCCCGCTCTGCGAGGTGATGGGGCGCACGCATCTGGCGCCCGAAGTGTTCAACTGCTCGGCGCCCGACACAGGCAACATGGAGGTGCTGGAGCGCTATGGCACGGAGAAGGACAAGGAGCGCTGGCTGAAGCCGCTGCTCGCTGGCGAAATCCGCTCCTGCTTCGCCATGACCGAGCCCGCGGTCGCATCATCCGATGCGACGAACATCGAAAGCTCGATCGTGCGCGACGGCGACCATTACGTCATCAACGGGCGGAAATGGTACACGACCAACGCGACCGACCCGCGCTGCAAGATCTGCATCTTCATGGGCAAGACCGATCCGGACAATCCCGACCGCCACAAGCAGCAATCCATGATCCTGGTGCCGATGGACACGCCGGGCATCGAGGTCAAGCGTCCGCTGCCCGTGTTCGGCTTCTACGGCGTGCCCGACCGCGCTTCCGAGGTCGTCTTTACCAATGTGCGCGTGCCCAAGGAGAACATGCTGCTGGGCGAAGGCCGTGGCTTCGAGATCGCACAAGGCCGCCTCGGCCCCGGCCGCATCCATCACTGCATGCGGCTGATTGGCCTTGCCGAGCGCACGTTGGAAAAGATGTGCCGCCGCGTGCGCAGCCGCGTGGCCTTCGGCAAACCGGTCTCGGAGCAGACCGTGACGCAGGAGCGAATCGCGGAAGCCCGCATCATGATCGAGCAGGCCCGGCTGCTGACGCTCAACGCCGCCTATGCGATGGACACGGTCGGCAACAAGGTCGCGAAGGCGGAGATCGCGATGATCAAGGTCGCCGTGCCCAACATGGCCTGCCAGATCATCGACTGGGCCATCCAGGCCCATGGCGGCGGCGGCACCTCGAACGATTTTGGCTTGACCCAAGCCTACGCGACCGCGCGCCTGCTGCGGCTTGCCGATGGGCCGGATGAGGTGCACCGAAACCAGATCGCTCGGTTCGAGCTGAAGAAATACACGAATGCCTGAGCAGACGCTGGTTCGTCAGTCCCGAACGGAACGCCTGAACGTCGAAGTCTAATCGATGCTTGGCGGCTCCTGGATGGGTGCAGACACATTTTGCTTCGAAATCGCTTCGAGCATCGCTCCGAAAATGATGATCGGCAGATAGAACGCAAGCATGATCGTATTCCTCCTGCTGTGACAACCTTGGCCTGCAGGACCAGGTTCCTCAAATTGACACTCGCCCGCCTCGGAACAATTTCGTCGCTTACCTAGCTACCGACGAAACCGAGTCGCAGGCAGTATCATGAACGCATCGCGTCAATCGCATGGGCGATCAGAACGACTACGCTCGCGGCAATGAGAAACACAAACAACCAGCTCATGTCCGCCTCCGATCCCGGAAGTGAACGCGGTCATCCATGCACAGTCAAAAACCATCGGTCTGGAACCGCTATTCAACGGCTGGCTGATGCTTCGCAGCAACATTTGCGTCCGCTCGCGGCTCTATCGGCAGAATGCCAAAAGGAGCAACGCGCCGACGACGCAGGCTGCCAGGACTAAAAACCAAACGCCCATACGGTCCCCCGACTCACACAAGCGCGTCAGGATTAGCCCTGCGATTTGGCTTGGAAACGCCTGTTGGCGGTTTTCCCCAAGCCAGGCGCGATCCATGGGCTCGTTGCGTTAGTCCAATACCTCTACCGTCGCGGAGCGGCCGGCGACGAGCGACATGGTGTCGGGGACATTGTCCAGCGCGATGCGCACGGGGACGCGCTGGGCGAGCCGCACCCAGCTGAAGGTCGGGTTGACATTGGCAAGCAGGTTCGCGCCCTCAGCGCGGTCGCGGTCCTCGATGCCGGCGGCGATGCTCTCGACATGGCCCGACAGCGTGACCGTTTCGCCCATCAGGCGGACCCGCACCTTGTCGCCGGTGCGGATGCGCGCGAGCTTGGTCTCTTCGAAATAACCCTCCACGTGCAACGTATCCGTGTCGACCAGCGCCATCACGCCCTTGCCGGCCGTGACGTAAGCGCCGGGACGCAGATCCATGTTGGTGATGACACCGTTCACGGAGGCGTGGACCTCGCTGCGATCGAGGTTGAGCTGGGCGACCGCGCGGTCGGCGACGGCCTGATCGAACGCCGCCTTGGCCTGGAGCTGGGTGGCCAACACCTGCTCCTGCTTCTGCTGCGACACCGCGTCGGTGGTCAGCGCGCTGTAGCGCTTCAAATCGGAATTGGCCTGGTCGAGCGTGGCCTGATGACCCGCCACCGATGCATCGGCTTGCCGCAAGGCCAGCGCGAAACGTTCGCGATCAATCCGGAACAGCACATCGCCGCGATGGACTTTCTGGTTGTCCTTGACCAGCACCTCCGTAACGAACCCGGAGACGTCAGGCGCGACCTGCACCACGTCGGCACGGACGCGGCCGTCGCGGGTCCAAGGCTGCTCCATGTAATAGACCCAAAGTTCACGGCCGACCGCGAGCGCGGCGACGACGGCGAGAACGGTCAGCGCAAGGCGGCCAAACCAGGCGAAATTCCCCTTCATGGCAAAAACTCCGAGAGATAGACGACGCCGCCGAGAAGACAGACGAAAATCGCGAAATCGAACAGCGCACGGTGCCAGACCAGCCGGTAGAGGTCGAAGCGCTGCATGAGCCGGCGCAGGATCGCGCTCAGGACATAGGCGACGATGATCCACAGCAGTAACGCCGGCACGAGCACGCCATAGATGTCGATCACGTATCTCATGCGGCAACACTCGCGCCTGTACGCGGCCGGTAGGCCGGTGCGTCCGGGAACAGGCCGCGGCGGATGCCGACGAGGCCGATCAGAGCGTCTTCGCGCGCGCGGTCATTGGAATCCGTCACCGCCTTGGCCAGCGCCCGATCGACGCTGGTCAACAGCTCGGTCGGCATTCCTCCACCGGCATGGCTGCGGCAAGCGATCGCGAGCTGATCAAGCATGTCGTCGATGACGGCAATGGTGGTTGCGGCAAGCCCATAGCGGGCGCGGCGCAGGTCGATGATATTGATCCCGATTCGAAGCTGCACGAGGCTGTCGGCATCGTGGCGATCGCTCTCGGAGAGGAAGGCGATGCGCTGCACCAGCAGCCCGAGCCGATGCAGCATGAGGCCCGCAAACTCCGCCCGATCATGCTTGCCACGGCGCTCGGCAGCGACCGCGAGCGTCTTCCAGCTCGACAGCACCAGGCGATGGGCGACCCACTCCGCGCCCACGCCGCGCGCGATCCGCGTCACGAGCTCGGCGATCACGACGCCGACGAAGAAGGCGACCGCGGAATTGGCATAGGATGCGAAATCCGCGCTGTAGGTCGATTGCAGCGCCAACAGCGTTGCGGTGTTGGCCGCGAGGGCCATGCCTGTTCCCGCCGTTGCCGGCCGTCCGATCAGGAAGCCGTAGAGCAGGAAGGTCGGCGCCAGCGCGACGATCAGAACCTCGATATGAGAGATCGCGGGCACCAGCGCGAACAGATAGATCGCGACGACCACGATGGCGACCAGCGACCACAGGCCGAAACTGCGGATGAAACGTGCGGGCTCGTCCTGCGCGGCAAAGAAGGAGCACGCGACCGCCGCCATCATCGGCGCCGACGCCCCGTCGGGCCAGCCGGTCCCGATCCAGAACGCGCAGCAGATCAGGATGGCCGTGGCCGCGCCTGCTGCCGACCACAAGGCAAGGCCACGGTCGCGATGACGCACCGGCGCGGCGCCGGCCTCGGAACGGAAGGCCAGGTCGAGCGTCGAAACATTGCGGCTCTCGGCGATGGCCTCGCTGAGCACGCGGCAGTCGCGCGAGAGGTCGACCAGCTCGCGCAGCCGCAACAGCAGGCTCGTGGTGATGATCCGCTCCCATGAGGCGCTGTCATCGAGCACCGCCTGTCGCTCTGCAATCATGGCGCGGATCGGCTGGGCCGGTTGCCGCGCGCCGACATCGCTCGCAATCCATTGCGCAAGATCCTCCAGCAGCCGCTTCAGCTCGGGCTGCCGGCGCAACGCCTCCTTCCCCAGCGCTGCCAGCCGATCCTCCAGCGAGGCGATCACCGGCAACAGCATCAGCATGCGCAGCCGGATCTCGCCGAGGCCAGTCACCACATTGCGATCGGTCAGCCGGTCATACGCGAGATGAGTGGAAAGCGTGTCGATCTCGACGATGTCGGTCGCAAGCTTGAGTCGCCTGCCGCGGCGCGTTTCACTCGTTCCCTGACGAAGCAGCACCGCCTGGCTCACGCGCTGCGCATCCGACAGCCAGGCGTCGACGCGATTGGCAACGGCTGGCGCGACGCTGCGGGGAAAGACGATGGTGGAGACGAGGCTCGCGCAGATGATGCCGAGGGAAATCTCCTCCACCCGCGCAATGGCGGTATCGAAGATGGCGCCGGGCTCGGAGACGGAGGGAAACCCGATCAACGCGACCGTGTATCCCGCCAGCATGAAGACATAGCTGCGCGGCGTGCCATCCAGCAGCGACAGATAGAGGCAGAGCCCGACCCAGAGCGCGATCGCGAGGCAAAGCAATTCCGGCGCATCGATCAGGTTCGGCACCAGCGCCACCGTCATGGTGGCGCCGACCAGCGTGCCCATGACGCGGAAGAACGCCTTTGAGCTGGTCGCGCCCGCCAGCGGCTGCGAGGTGATGTAGACCGTCGCCATCGCCCAATAGGGCCGCGGCAGGTCCATGGCGAAGGCAATGACGAGCGCCAGCATCGACGCTGCAAACGTCTTCAACGCAAAAATGACGTCCGCGTGGCGGACCAGGAACGGCTCGTCTGCGCGCATGCTATTTCGTCTCTGGACCGGTCTTGGTGTCCTGCAGGCGACTGGCCCGCTGCTCGATGCGCTGAAGAGTTTCGAAGGTTATCGCAAGTTCGTCCGCGCCGATATCCTTGAGCAGGCTCGCCCGGACCCGGCGCAGCACCCGGTTGGTCTCTTCGACCTTGACCTCGCCCGCTTTGGTCAGATGTAGCGTTTTGGCACGGCGGTCGCTCGGATCCTCGCGACGTTCAACCAGCCCCTCGGCCTCGAGCAGATCGATCAACCGGACCAGCGACGGCCCCTCGATGCCGAGTTCGTCGGCAAGCACGCCCTGGCGCACGTTCTCGCCCTGCCGCGACAGCACCAGCAGCGGAATCGCGGTCGCATAGGACAGGCCGTGATCGGACAGCGCCTGATCCGACTCGCGGCGCCAGATGCGGGCCAGTCGCGCGATCAGACGGCCGATCTCGCCGTGGATATGAGCCTGCGAGGGAGCCATGCAAATTAGATAGGACGCGAACTATTAGCCTGCAACTATATAATCCGGCGTGTCGCAATCGATCACGCAAATGCGAACGAGGACAGCGCTGGATGGGACCGGGTTCCGCGACCGAGGCAAGGGAGACGATAGCGGGCGAGAGCACGCTGACGCTGGTCCCGACCTTCGTGGTCGTCGCTGTGGACGCCACGGGCATGGGAATCATCCTGCCGCTGCTGCCGTTCTATTCGCAGCGGCTCGGCGCGACGCCGTTCCTGCTTGGCGCGCTGATCTCGGCTTATGCCGTCTGTCAGCTCGTTGCCGGCCCCGTGGTCGGCATGCTCTCGGATCGCTACGGCCGGCGGAAGGTTCTGGTCGTCAGCCAGATCGGGACTTTCATCGGCTTCATCCTGCTCGCATTGGCGGGCAACCTGACGCTGGTGTTCCTGGCACGCATCATCGACGGCCTGACATCAGGCAACATCTCGGTCGCTCACGCCTATGCCGCCGAGCACAGCGCGCCGGCAACACGCAAGCAGGCCCTCGGCATGACCAGCGGTGCGATCGGAACCGGGCTGCTGCTCGGCCCTGCTCTCTCGAGCTTCCTCGTGCACTACGGCCAGACCGCGCCGGTGTGGGCCGCGGCCGCGCTCTCGCTGATCAGCATCGTTGCGACGATCGCCCTGCTCCCGCCGGATCACCCGGCGTCCGAGCCGCTCTACCAGCATCGCGTACCAGAGCCGACGCTGACCCGCAGCCTGCTCGGCCTGCGCTATGCCTGGCGGCTGCTCGGCCTGCTCATCGTGTTCTTCTTCGTCAACTCGATGTTCCTGTCGCAGATCGGCCTGTTCCTGTCGGCGCGGTTCTCCTGGGACGGACATCCCTTCGGCGCGCGCGAGCTGGGCTGGATGTTCGCCTATGCCGGCTTCATCAACATGGTGGTTCAGGGACTGCTCATCACGCGTGTGAGCATCATCGCGTCAGACCGCAGCATCGTGATGGCCGCGTTCGCTTGCATGGGTCTCGGATTTGCCGGACTTGCGGCCCGCGACAATGTCGGCCTGCTCGCGATCAACCTGACACTGATCATCGTCGGCACCATGTTCGCGCGCAGCACGCTGACGGCCGAGCTGTCGCGCTCGACCGCAATCAACCGGCAGGGCATGATCATGGGCCTCAACCAGTCCCTGATGTCGGGTGCGAATATCAGCGCACCGCTCCTGAGCGGCGCGCTGATCGGTCATCGGCTGTTCGCGACCTGGGCGCTCGCCATGGCCGCGATTGCGGTGATCGGCGCGGCGCTGGCGGGCCAATTGCTGGACACGCCGCGGGCGCGCTAGCGCCCTCGCCTCAGTTCACCACGTAGACGTCAGGATCGGCGCTCGAGCTCGGCTTCCTGAAGGCGTTGCGCAAGGCCGCCGACATCGGGACATTGTAGTTGAGGCCGTTCGGCGGGGTCGGCGATTCCAGCCAGCGCTTGTAGAGCACCTCGATCTCCGGGCTCGCGTAAAGCTCCGCGGTCGCGCGATCGGCCAGCGCCTTGAACGGCGCATCCTCCCGCCGCAGCATGATCCCGAAGGGCTCGGCCTTCGAGAACGTCTCTTCGCTGATCATGAACAGCGCCGGCTCCTTCGAGCGCGCAATCGCGACCGCAAGCTGGACGTCGTCGAGCGCGTAAGCCTGAGCGCGGTCGGTTTCCAGCAGCAGGAACGCTTCGGCCTGATCCACGGCCGGCATTATTCTGATGCCGAGATTTCGCTCGGTGTTGACCTTGGCGAGCTGATTCAGGTTGACCGAGCCTGCCACCGCCGTGACGGCCTTGCCCTTGAGATCGTCGATGGTGTTGATCTTCGCGGCCTTCTTGGCCGCAAACCGCGTCGCGCTGAGGAAATGCGTGTTGGTGAAGGCGACCTGCTTCTGGCGGTCGGCGTTGTTTGTTGTCGCCGAGCAGTGCAGATCGAGGGTGCCGTTGACCATCAGCGGAATCCGGTTCGACGACGTCACGGCGAGCGTGTCGACGCCGATGTCGGGCATGCTGAGCTGCTTCTTCACGGCATCCACGATCTTGAGGCAGATATCCATCGCAAAGCCGATCGGCTTCTGGTTGCCGTCGAGATAGCTGAAGGGGACCGAGGCCTCCTGATAGCCCAGCGTGATCTTCTTCGTCTCCTTGACCTTCTGGAGCGTGCCCGACAGGTCCTCGGCTGAAGCTGCGCCCGCAAGACATGTGACGGCCAGGATAATTGTGGGAAGACGCATCGCAGGGCTCCTCAAGGGGGTCATGGGCTGCGCCGCGGCGCAACTCCAGGGTTCATAGCCCACAGCCCGGATGATCGCCAGACGAGGTTCCGTCTATCAGCTATTGCGGTTTTGTATGTACCACTGCGGGAGAAAATACCGTACAGCGCCGTCAGGGTTGAGCGCGCCGCAGCGCAGGCGTCTCTGGTCTGACAACCAGTCAGCACAAGTTTTCGGAGTTGGCGCGCAATACCTTGCCTCTCGCGAGGCTGCCTCTCTCCTGCGATTTGATCCCGCATCGATTGCCGTGCGCTGCCTCGCCAAAAAGGACCGGTTGCCGTAAGCGCGGCCGGGACAACAAGGGATGGACGGCCGGGTGGCAAGTTCCGGGGAAACGCGTCGCGGCGCGAACGAGGTGCTGCGCGTCGAAGGGCTGACCGTGCAGTATGGCGCGCTCGTCGCCCTGCGCGACGTGAGCTGGTCAGTCCATAACGACGAGATCCTCGGCATCATCGGCCCGAACGGCGCGGGAAAAAGCAGCTGCTTCGCCGCCGTCACCAATGCCGTCACCCATCGCGGCCGCACATTCCTCGACAAGGCCGACGTCTCGGCGCTCCGGACGTTCGACCTCGCCGGCCGCGGCCTGCGCCGCACCTTTCAGCAGAACTCGTTCTTCGGCGAACTGACCGTCCTGCAGAACGCGGTCTCGGCCATCTTCCGCGATTTCTCGACCGATCTCGCCACATCCCTGTTCGCGCCCTGGCGCGAGGCCACCACGCGCCGCGCAGCCGAACTGGCGGCCGCACAACTGCTCGACTTCTTCGGCATCGCCCGGCAGTACCACGACCAGCTTCCCGGCGATATTCCCTACGGCGTGCAGCGCCTGCTCTCGGTCGCACTCGCCTATGGCGCCGGCGCAAAGGTGCTCCTGCTCGATGAACCCGCGGCCGGCCTCAGCGGCGGCGACATGAAGAAGCTCGCCGACGTCCTGATTGGCCTGCGCAAGCGTAACCTCGCCCTCGTCGTCATCGAGCACCACATGGACCTCATCATGTCGATTGCCGATCGCATCGTCATGATCGACCAGGGTGCGATGCTGGCGACGGGAACGCCTGTTGACATCCAGCGCGATCCCCGCGTGCGCGAAGCCTATCTGGGACGCGACGAATGAGCGGCGTACTCCAGAGCGACGGTCTCTCGGTCCGCTACGCAGGCAATGTCGCGGTGTCAGGCGTTAATATCGGCGTGCCCGCGGGGCGAATGGTCGGCCTCGTCGGCGCCAACGGCGCCGGCAAGACCACGCTGGTCAATGCGCTCGCCGGCTGGTCCCGTGGCAGCGCCGTGGTCACCGGCAGCGTCCAGCTCGAAGGACGCAGCATCGAGAAACTCGCCGCGCACGAGCGGGTGGCGCGCGGCCTTACGCTGGTGCCGGAAGGCAAGAACATCTTTGCGGAGCTGAACGTCGACGAGAACCTGGCACTGGTGCGGCCGCCCGCGGACACGATCGGCCGGCATCTCTTCACCATCCCCGAGGTTTTCGAGTTCTTCCCGCGCCTCGCCGAGCGGCGCTCGCACAAGGGCGCGGCGCTCTCCGGCGGCGAGCGGCAGATGCTCGCGGTCGGGCGCGCCTTGCTCGCCGGCCCGCGCGTGCTGATGCTGGACGAGCCTTCTGCGGGCCTCGCGCCCCGGCTGATCACCGACCTGCTCTCCCGCATCCGCCTGCTGGTCGATCGCGGCCTGCCGGTGCTGCTGGTCGAGCAGAACGTCAAGGCGGCGCTGAAGGTGGTCGACCACCTCTACCTGCTCGAACGAGGCAAGATCGTCGGCGAAGGTCCTGCCGACGTCATGGCCGCGGACCATCGCATCATCGAGGCCTATCTCGGCACCATCGCCGATGGAACGCCGGCATGAATATCGCGCAGCAGGTCATCAACGGCATCGTGCTTGGCTCCGGTTATGCCTGCATCGCGCTGGGCTGGACCATTTTGCTCGGCGTCGCGCGGCTGGTGAATTTCGCCCATGGCCAACTCTACATGCTCGGCGCCTTCGTCACCTGGTATGCCATCACCAAACTGGGCCTGCCCTACCCGCTCGCCATTCTGGTGGCGATCATCGTGCTCGGCGTCATCGGCCTCCTGATGCAGAGCGCGATGATGCGCCTGGTCATGACGCAAAACCTCACCAGCCTGATGATCGTGACGCTCGGCCTCGGCTACGTCCTGCAGGGCGGCAGTGCGCTGATCTTCGGCGGCAATCCGCAGACGCTGCCCGGAACATTGGCGCGCGCCAAGATCGACATCGGTCCGCTCTGGTTCACCTGGCAGGACGTGCTGGTGCTGGTCGTCACCCTTCTCCTCTATGGCGCGGTCTGGCTGTTTACCCAACGCACCCGCTTCGGCTCGGTCATCCGTGCCGTCGCCGAAGACCCGAAGCTCGCGGAGCTGTTCGGAATCAACGCAAAATTCGTCTATCTCGGCGTCTTCGTGTTCGAGTGTTCCGCGGTCGCGCTGGGGGCGGCGCTGGTGGCGCCCCGCTCGCCGATCCTGACCAGCATGGGCTTCAACGAGGTCATCATGACCTTTGTCGTGGTCGTGCTCGGCGGCATCGGCTCGATCGGCGGCGCGCTCGCAGCCGGGCTCGGGCTCGGCCTGTTCACCGCCTTCTTCGGCGCGTTCGTCGCGCCGGCCTATACGACGGCGGCGGCCTTTGCGCTGTTGCTGGCGCTGCTCGTGATCCGTCCCGCGGGGCTTGCAACCAAATGACCGCGATCGAATCCCCGCAACCCGCCTCGATCCCGTTCCTGCGCCTCGCCGCAGTCGCGGCCTTCGTCGTGATCGGCTTCCTCCTGCCGCGCCTGCTCGGCGGTACCTCAGTCGCATATTCCACGCTGACCACGATCGCGATCTTCGCGGTGATGTGCTACGGCGCCGACATCGTGCTGTCCTATCTCGGCGAGGTCAGCCTCGGCCACACCGTGTTCTGGGCGATCGGCGGCTATGCGGCCGCGAACCTCTCGGTCAAATACGGCCTGAACGGCTGGGCGACGGCGGCCGCGACGATCGCGCTGTGCCTCGCGGCCGCGGCCTTCCTCGGCGCCGTCACTTTGCGGACTCGCGAGTTCGTGTTCTCCCTCGTGACCTATGCGGCCGCCGTGGTCGCCTACGAGATCGCGTTCAACTGGGACGCCGTCGGTGGGTCCGACGGCATCGTCGGCATTCCGTCGCTGAAGCTCCCATTGCTCGTGACCAACTTCTCCGGCGCGATGCAGGAAGATCTCTGGCCGATCGCCTTCGCGCTGCTGCTGCTCACTCTCGCCTTCATCGCGCGCTTCCGCCGCTCGCGGCTGGGTACCACCGCGCTGATGGTACAGATGAACCCCGCGCTGGCCGCAAGCCTCGGCGTCGATCCGCGCCGGATCAGGCTCTCCGTGTTCGTGATCTCGGCACCGATCACCGGGCTTGCCGGCTGGCTTTACGCCTATCAGCGCGCCTATGTCGGCCCCGACATGTTCGAGTCCTACTTCCTCGTCATGATGCTCACCGCGATCGTGCTGGTCGGGCGCCGTATCCTGCTCGGCCCCTTGATCGGCACCGCCCTCCTGATTGTCCAGCAGAACTTGCTGTCGCTCGGCGGCGACTGGAACAAGATCGTGTTGGGATCGGTGCTGGCGCTCGTCCTGATCTTCTGGCCCGCCGGGCTCGTGGGCCTCTACCGCCGTATCACCAAGAAGACGTAGAACGCATTGGGAGGAAGCGCATGCACAAGACGAAACTGGCTCTCGCGCTATTATTGGGTCTCGCATCTGTGCCTGCCGTGGCACAGGACATCAAGGTCGGCACCATCTTTCCACTCAGCGGCGGCGCCGGCCCTGATGGCCAGACCGTGACCAACGCCGTCAAGCTGATGGTCCAACAGATCAACGACAAGGGCGGCCTGCTCGGCCGCAAGCTGACGGTGATCTCCAAGGACGACGAGAGCACGCCCGCGGTCGGCGTCAGCCGCGCCAACGAGATGGCTGCCGAGAAGGCGGACATCGTCATCGAAGGCTGGAACTCACCGGTCACGTTGGCGATGCAGCCGATTCTCGCCCGCGGCAACATTCTCGACTTCACCGCGGTCTCGAAGTCGGATCTGATCCTCAGCGGCGAGACGAACCCWTACGCGATGCGCATCAACAGCTCGAACGGCTTCGATGCGGAAGTCATCGCAAAATACGTCGCCCAGACGATGAAGGCGAAGAAAATCGCGTTCCTCACCCAGAACGACGTCTATGGCAACGGCTTTCAGACCGCCGTCGAGGCCGAATTCAAGAAGATGAACTTTTCGGGCGAAGTCATCATGACCGAAAAGTTCGCGTTCAAGGACACCGATTTCCGCGTCCAGCTGACCAATATCAAGGGGGCCAATCCAGACGCCGTCATCGTCACTAGTTCGTCGAATTCCTCAGGCCTTCCCGCGCTGGTCGATCAGTATCGCCAGGCCGGCATAAAATCCACCTTCGTCGGCGCCGTCGGCATCATGCTGAGCACCGTGTACAAGGTCGCCGGCGACGCCAACAACGGCGTGATATCGGCCGACATCTTTTTCCCCGATCTGCCGCCGTTCACGACGCAGCCGGAGAGCGTAGCGTTCGTCGCCGCCTACAAGAAGGCCTACGGCGTTGATCCGGACAAGAGCGCCGCGCTCGGCGCCGCCGCCGTGCAGGTGTGGGCGCAGGCGGTCGAACAGACCAAGTCGCTCGATCGCAAGACCGTGGCAGAGGCGATCCGCGGCAAGCCCGTCAAGGGCACCGTGTTCGGCGACGTCCAGTTCCTGCCGAACGGCCAGATGCAGCCTCGCTATGTCGTTTTCGAGGTGGTCGACGGCAAGAGCGCCAAGCTCAAGGCATTGCAGTAACGACGGCATTCGAGCCTTTGGGAGCGCCCGCCTGGTCGTCAGGCGGGCGTTCTTTGATCGTGTCCCATTTATTCGCAGGTGAGCTGCTGCTCGAACCAGCCGGAAACCCGCTCCGACAGCGGCGGCCACATGCGCTGAAAACTTCCGAGCTTGCCGACATTGGCGCGGTACATCGCCCGCAACTCCTGCTCGATGGCCGGCAGGTCAACGCCCATGCAGGCCCCGTCCTTCGCGATCGTCTTGCCGGCGACGACGACCTCCTTCACCAGCGACGCATTGCCCCGCGCGAACAGAAGCGCCATGGGGTCGACGGGCATGATCTGATCTCGATCCAGCCGGTCGAGGTCGATCACGACGAAATCGGCGGGATTGCCTGCGACGAGCGCGCCGCTCCCAGGCGCGCCGGTGGCACGGCGCCCATTGCGGACAGCAAGCGCGAACAGCTCGGCCGGCGTCCAGGTCGCCTTGAAGCCGAGGCCGCCATGGGCCATCTGCACCAGCCGCATCTCGCGCAGGATGTCGTCGTCCTCGTCCAGCGCCAACCCGTCGACGCCGACCGCGATGGCGCAGCCACATTTGTGTGCGGCGGCGATCGGGGCGAGCCCCGAGCGCAGATGCATGTTCGAGCTGAAATTGGTGACGATGCGCGCGCCGGAGGCCGCGATCATCTCCAGCTCATCGGGACGGGCGTGGATGCAGTGCGCCAGCGTCAGCCGCTCCGAGAGGAAGCCGATATCGCGCAGCCAACGCACCATGTCCGGAAAGTTTTGGTCGGCCCAGGCGCGCTGATAGACGGTCTCCAGCAGATGCATGTGAATGCGGCGGCCCGTCTGCGCCGAGTTCTCGGCGACCGCCTCCAGCAGCGGCTTCGAACACCATTGCACGCCGGCGGGTCCAAGCTGCACGTCGACCATCGGACCGGAGATGGCGGCGGCAATCGCATCGGTCAGCTCGATATAGGCCTTCGGAGACATCGGCGCGCGGACAAAGAGGTCTTCGACGGTCTTGCGGTCGTCACTGGGGAGGCCGGAGAGAATCGGCTCGGCATCGCCATAAACGATCGGATTCCGGTCCCGCACCGCGAGGGCAAATGCCACGCGGATGCCGACATCGGATGCCGCCCTCGCAATCGCCTTGGCTTCATCGAGCAACGGCATCGTCCCGCTTGGGCGGGTGTAGTGCACCATCATCGCCGCGCAACCAGCCCTGGCGGAACGTGCCAGCGCGGAGGCCGCGGTCAGATAGGGGTCGATGGGCGAACCGAGCGCGGTGCGCAGGATCCAGCTTTCGAGGGGCATGCCGACCGCCCCGAAAGACGAGGCGGTCGCGCGCGCATGGTCATGGGCGTTGACGAAGGCAGGAATGACGAAGGAGCGAGGCCCGCCAGCAGGCCCCGCTCCTTCAAGAATGTCGGTGATGATACCGTTATCGTGCCGCAGCACGACATTGTCGGTCACACCGAGATCAGGGCCACGGAACAGGCTGGTTGCCGCAATCTCCGTGGCCATGACCGTCTCTCCAAAGATCTGTGAAGATCAGTTGGCAGTATACACCAGCTCCCGCTCCGCACGCGGCGGCAGGAACTCGCGCGAGAACACCTCTGCGGGCGTCGGCGCGCGGGCGAGCTGATAGCCCTCGACCACGATGCCGATGGCGCGCGTCATGCGGTCATCCTTGATGTCGCCGATGCCAATCTCTTTCATCTCCGGCGAGACGATGAGCTTGTCGAAGGAATATTGCAGCCGGCGCTTCTCGACGGCGACGTCGATCAGATTGTCGTAATTCAGCGCGGCCTTCATGCCGGCGTTCTGATCCTTGGCCACCGCAATCGCGCCCTTGTTGATGGCGCGCACGAGGCCGGCCACCGCCTTCGGATTGGACGCGATCAGCTTTTTCGAGACCATCACGCCGTTGGAATAGAGATCGAGGCCGTACTCACTGAACGAGAACCATTTGAAATCCTTGTCCGGGTCCTGGCGGTTCAGCACCAGGTTGAAATAGCTGGTGATGTTGAACACGAGCGCCGCGTCGATATCGCCCTTGATCAGCATCGGCTCCTGCAGGTTCGGGGCCATATTGGAGATCTTGATCTTCTCGCCGTCGAGCCCGTTCTTGCGAGTGAACACCGGCAACAGCCGCGTCGTCGGCGTGCCCTGCGCGCCGCCCAGCGTGTGGCCCTCGAAATCCTTGATGGTGTTGATGCCGCTGGTCTTCTTGGCGACGATTGCAAACGGCGGCTGGTTCCACATCATGTAGACCATGACCGGCGCCTCCTGCGGCTTGGTCGAGGCGTTCTGGATGATGGCGTTGACGTCGCCGAAGCCGGCGTCATAGGCCCCCGACATCACGCGCGTGACAGTGGCGCCGGAGCCCTCGCCCTGGTCGATGACGACGTTGAGGCCTTCCTCTTTAAAATAGCCGTTGTCCTTGGCGTAGAAGAACGCGGCATCGCTGCCTTGCGTCTTCCAGCCCAGCGTGAACTTGATCGTGGTTTCCTCGGCCGTGGCAGCGCCCGCGGACAGGGCCAATCCCAACAGCGCGACAGTTACTTTTCTCAACATCGAGACCTCCTCAAGCTTCGTTGCGTGACGGTTCAGAAATTCAGGTGGCGATCACGTCGTTCTTGCGCGTGGCCCAGCCGGTGACACGCCCTTCGATCAGCGAGAACACGGCATAGAGCGCGACACCAAGGCCGGCGAGCACAAACAGGCCGGCGAACACCAGCGGCACATTGAAATTGGAGGACGCCGTCATCATGACGTTGCCGATGCCGCGGTTGGAGGCGACCGTCTCCGACAGCACGGCGCCGACGAAGGCGTAGGAGATCGCGACCTTCAGCGAGGCGAAGAAGAACGGCATGGTCCTGGGCAGACCGACGTTCCAGAGGATGTCGAACTTGCTGGCGCCGAGCGCCTTCAATACGTCTTCGAGCTCGGGCTCGGTGGTCGCGAGGCCCGTGGCGATATTGACGACGATCGGGAAGAAGCAGATTGACAGCGCGGTCAGCACCGCCGGCACCGTGCCGGAGCCGAACCACAGCACGAAGATCGGCACCACCGCGACCTTGGGGATCGAGGAGAAGCCGATCAGCAGCGGATAGCAGGTGTCATAGGCCGTCTTGGACACGCCGATGATGGCGCCGAGGGCGACCCCAAGCGCAACGCCGAGGACGAAGCCGAACATGGTGGTCGCGAGCGTCTGCACGATGTGCGGCCACAGCACCGGGAAGCGCTGGAACAGCGTGACAAAAACCTGCGACGGCCGCGGCAGCACCAGGTCCGACATGCCGGTCATCAGGCAGAACAGCTCCCAGGCGACGAAGAACAGCACGATCAGTCCCGCCGACCACGCCTTCTGCCTGATATCGATTCCGAACATCAGCCTGTCCCCTGTTGGGCTGCACTGCGCGCATCCTCGATGAAGGCGCGCAGCTTCTGGTTCAGCGCGACGAAATCCGGCTCGAAGGTCATTGCGACGGTGCGCGGCCGCGCGAACTCCACACGGCTGTCGTCGAGGATGCGGCCGGGACGCGCGCTCATCACGCAGATGCGGCTGGCGAGGAAACCGGCTTCACGCAAATCGTGCGTGACGAGCAGGACTGTCGGCTTGTGCGTCATCCAGAGGTTCTGGAGGATCGCCCACAGCTCCTCGCGGGTAAACTGGTCGAGCGCGCCGAAGGGCTCATCCAGCAGCAGCATCCGCGGCTCATGGATCAGCGCACGGCAGAGATTKGCGCGTTGGAGCATGCCGCCGGATAGCTGCCAGGGATAGCGACTGCCAAATCCTCTAAGACCGACCTGCTCCAGCAGCGTATTGGCCTTGTCGCGAAACTCGGTCTTTCGCAGCTTGCGGAAATTGGAGCGGAACGGCTCGACGATCTTCAGCGGCAACATGATGTTCCGCTCGATCGTCATCCACGGCAGCATGGTCGGGTTCTGAAAGGCCATGCCGACCCGCAGCGCCCGCRCCGCGACCTCGCGGCCGCCGACGATGACGACGCCGCTGGTCGGCTGCACCAGGCCGCTGACGAGACGCAAAATGGTCGATTTGCCGCATCCGGACGGGCCGACCAGTGCGACAAACTCGCCGTCGGCGATCCGCAACGTCGTCTTCGACAGAGCGGGCACGGCGTGGTCGCCGCGCCCGAAGGTCACGGAGGCCTCGGACAGCTCGATGGCAACAGGGCCGGAGCCTTCGGGAACGGGCCGGCCGTCAAATTGGGCGTTGGGTTGCATGCGCATAACAGCCAAAGTGCATGCAAGCTGGGTGCCAATCGATCGCCCCCGCACAATCAATGATTTGGCCAAACGACGCACCAAACGGCCGGATTCGATTTAGGCAATCCGGACGCCAAACTGCATGCAATTGGAGCGCTGGATTGGAGTAAGCCTGTGCTAAAGAGAGGTTTCGACCCTCCCCGCAAGGATTCGCCGATGGCGGCGCGCACCACCAGCAAGACCTCTGAATCATCGGACAAGGTCAGCGTGATCTGCCGCGCGCTCAGGCGCGCGATCATCGAGCAGGCGCTGGAGCCCGGCGCAAAGCTGCCCGAGGATGCGCTGGGCGAACGTTTCGGCGTCAGCCGCACCATCGCGCGCCACGCCCTGGGGCAGCTTGCTGCCGAGGGCCTGGTCGAGCTCCGTCGCAACCGGATTGCGGTGGTGGCGACGCCGAGCTGGCAGGAGGCGCGCGACGCATTTGATATCCGCATCCAGCTCGAGGGCCTTGTCGTCCGCCAGCTCGCGGGCAAGCTGAGCAAGAGCCAGATCGCCGAGCTGAATGCCCATGTCGACGCCGAGGACCGCGCGCGCGACGGCACGGACGCGGTTTCGATCCGGCTCGCCACCGAATTCCACATCCTGCTCGCGCACATGACGAACAGCCCGATCCTGGTGCGCTACGTCAGCGAGGTCGCCTATCGCTGCTGCCTGACGCTGTCGCTCTACAGCCGACCGCACTCAACCGAATGCGCGATCAACGAACACCGCGCCATCATCGCATCGCTCGCCAAGGGCGACGAAGCCAAGGTGATGCAATTGATGCATCATCATCTGGATTCCGTGGCCAATCGCGCATTGGTGGCTCCCACCCCGCAACGTGGCCGCGACCTGCTCGATATTCTCGCGCCCTATGCGGATGAAGTGACGAGCGACCGCGTCGTCAAGTTGCCGAAAGTGGCGCGAAGAGGTTAGGCTTCGATCCCGCGCTGGGCCAGAATGCGCTCGGCGCTGTCGTTCCAGACGTCCATCTTCACGATCTGCCCACCCCGCACGACGAAGCGATCGACATAGCGATTGCCCTCGAACGGCGTGCCGTCCATCCACTCGCCATAGAGCGTGCCGACGCTGTAGACGACCGTCTCGTCCGCGCCGGGGCAGACGTCGAACCGGTCCATCCTCTTCTTGACCCAGCGATAGCGCTTCGCATTGAAGCCGGTCGGGCCGCGCGGATGATCGAACTCGCGCCCGCCGGTAAACGTGATCACCGTGCCCGGCTTCATATAGGCCGCGGCGGCATCGGGATCGGGTATCATCGAGGCGGTGAGATAGGCCTCCACGATCTCAGCGTCGGTCATCGGGCGTTCGGCTTTTGCGGGGACAGACATGGTGGGCTCTCCGAGGTGCCGGCATTCTACAATTCACGCCCCAAAGTGCATGCACATTTTTTGAACAATTTGGTGGCATAATTGCACACAATCTGGAGCTGCCCGCTTCCCCAGCTTCCGCTAGGCTACCACAGCTGAATCCGACGCCATGACCGCCCAACCCGCCTTCGACCTGATCTTCCGCAACACGCTGTTGCGATCATCCGCCGCACCCGTCGATATCGGCGTGAGAGGCGGCCGCTTCGCCGCGATCGAGCCGCAGCTTGCCTGCGAGACTGTCGAGGTCGATGTCGGCGGGCGCCTCGCCCTGCCCGGGTTCGTCGACACCCACATCCATCTCGACAAGGCCTGCCTGCTCGGCCGCTGCGGGCACAATCACGGCAGCGTCTCGGACGCGATCCGCGCCGTGGCGGGGATGAAAAAGGACTTCACGGTCGAGGACGTCTATGCGCGCGGCGCAAAAGTGCTCGAACGCGCCATCGTGCACGGCACGACGCGCATGCGGCCCCATGTCGAGATCGACCCCCGCATTGCCTTGCGCGGCTTCGAGGCGGTCAAGGCGCTGAAGCGCGACTATGCCTGGGCCATCGACCTGTCGCTCTGTGTCTTCCCGCAGGAGGGCCTGACCAACGACCCCGGCAGCGAAGAGCTGCTGGTGCAGGCGCTGCGCGACGGTGGCGAAGCGATCGGCGGCTGTCCCTACATGGACACCGACCCGAACGCGCATCTCGAGCGCATCTTCGATCTCGCGCAGGAATTCGACGTCGACATCGATCTCCATCTCGATTTCGATCTCGACCCCTCCTGGTGGCACCTCGACGAGGTCTGCCGGCAGACCGAGCGGCGCAACTACCAGGGGCGCGTGGCGATCGGTCATGCCACAAAACTCTCGGCGCTGCCGCCGGAGCGGATGAAGGCGGCCACCGCGCAACTGGCGAAATCAGGCGTTGCCGTCACCGTGCTGCCGGCAACCGATCTCTATCTGATGGGCCGCGAAGCCACCCACAACGTGCCGCGCGGGCTGACGCTTGCCCACAAGCTCGCCGGCGACGGCGTACTGTGCTCGGTCGCCACCAACAACGTGCTCAACCCGTTCACGCCGTTCGGCGACGCGTCGCTGCTGCGGATGGCAAACTTCTATGCCAACGTCGCGCACGCCTCGGTCAGCGACTTCGATACCTGCCTCGATCTCGTGACCGAACTGCCGGCGCGGCTGATGAACCTTGGCGATTACGGCATCAAGGTCGGCAACCCCGCCGATCTCGTCGTGCTCGATACCCAGGACAGCCGCTTCGCCATCGCCGAGCTGCCGGACATCGTGATGGGCTTCAAGGCTGGCCGGCAGACGTTTGAGCGGCAGCGGCCCACTTTGTTCGGGCCGGGCTGACCGACTTTCCGCGCCTTGCGCCCGACCCGCGGCTTGCGCGATGATCTTCGCAATCGACCAACGGAGCAACCGGATGGCCTTCGACACGATCTTCCTGAACGCGCGCTTCGACGGCGGAGCCCGGCATCACATCGCCGTCGCGGACGGCCGCATCGCCGCGATCACGTCCGTCGATGAGCCTCCCGCCGCAAACGAGACCATCGACCTCGGCAACGTCCTCGTCGTTCCCGGCTTCGTCGAAGGCCACATCCATCTCGACACCAGCTTCTATGGCGACGCCTGGCGCCCGCACAAGCCATGCACCAACGGGTTCGACGTGCATGAGCGCGTCGCCTTCCAGGCCCAGAACATGGCCGTATCAGCGCCGATGGATGTGCGCGCACGCAACCAGCTCGACCTCTGCATCGGCCACGGCACCACGCAGATGCGCAGCCACGTCATGGTCGACGGCTCGGTCGGCCTGAAATCGCTCGAGACGATTTTGCGCGTGCGCGAGGAATACAAGGGCCTGATCGACATCCAGCTCGTCGCCTTCCCCCAGAGCGGCATCCTGATGAGCCCGGGCACGCCGCAATTGCTGGACGAGGCCATCGGGCTCGGCGCCGACCTCGTCGGCGGGCTCGATCCCGCGAGCTTCGATCGCGATATCGAGAAGCATCTCGACGTCGTGTTCGGCGTGGCCGGCAAGCACGGCGTCGACGTCGACATCCATCTGCATGACATGGGCACGCTGGGCGCGTTCGAAATCGAGCAGATCGCAGCGCGCACCCGCGCGCTCGGTATGGAGGGACGCGTTGCCGTCAGCCATGCCTACGGGCTCGGCGACATCCCCATGGATCAGCTCAAGAAGATCGCCGACACCCTCGCCCGCTCGGGCGTCGCGATCATGACCAATGCGCCGGGCGCCCGGCCCTTCCCGCCGATCCTGGCCCTGCGCAATGCCGGCGTCACCGTGTTCAGCGGCAACGACAACATCCGCGATTCCTGGTGGCCCTATGGCGACGGCGACATGCTGCGCCGGGCCACGACGCTCGGCTATCGCTCGGGCTTCAATATCGACGAAGAACTGCGCGTCGCGTTCGATGTCGTCACCGTATCAGGCGCAAAAGCGCTGCGGCTCGAAGGCTATGGCCTGCGCGTCGGCGCCAAGGCCGATTTCGTGACACTGAATGCCGAGCATATTCCTGAAGCCGTTGTCGGCGTGCCGCAAGGGCGCTCCGTGTACAAGGAAGGCAAGCTCGTCGCATGCGACGGTAAGATTGTCGGGAAGCGCCGCTAATGATCGGATCTTTTCCGTTCGATTATACCGCCAGCTTTCCTCACTCTCCAATCCGGTAGAATCCCTGACCGTAAATACGCGCATTGCACGACGGGCCAAGGAGATCATACTAAGACCCGCACTGACATCTGCGTTCTCTTGGGGAAGTATGAAATGTTCAGCGCATTCAGCAGCATCGATTACCATTCCATTCGGGCCAACACGCCCGCCGAGATGGCCATCAAGCGACTGACCGGCATCGGCGAAGTCTTGTCGGGCATCGACATATCGGCAATCCACACGCAGGACGACATGGCCCGCGCGCTGTTGACGCTCGATACGGCCGACAAATGCATTCGCACGATTCTCACCGAGTTCCGCACCGAGCGCACCACGGAAGTCGTCCGCGAAGCCACGAGCCTGATCAGCCTGATCGAGCTCGCGCGCGACGAACTCTCGGACTACGCGGCGGCAGCAGAGTCTTGAGCTGAATGCGCGCTGGATCTCAGCGCTTGATCTTCGCCAGAATGCGATCCGCCTCGGTGCGCCAATCGGCGCTGCGGGCAAATTCCTTCGTCCCCTTGATGCCGAACAGGCCCTCGTCAGCGAGATCGGCGACCCACGCCTGGCGCTCGGCGGTGCCCTGCGCCGACCAAGGTGTCAGCCCCGCCTCGCGCACGGTCTCCGCGACTTCACGCACCTCCTCGGCACGGCGACGGCCGTGCTCGATCACGCGCTGGAAGCAATAGGCGCCCTGCTTCTCCCAGTCGATCGCGGGAAAGGTTTCAGCGAGCGAGGCCAGCACCGCATCCTCGACGCCATAGGCGCGCGCGGTGGTGAAGCTCTCGATGACCATGGCCTCCAGGCCCTTGATCATGATGCTGCGGCACATCTTCACCGCGGAGGACACACCGAGCTTGTCGCTCGCGACCTTGACCGCAAAGCCGATCGCGTTCAGCAGTGGCTCCAGCTCCCTCGCGCCGGGGCCGCCGAGCAGCAGCGGCACCTTGATGCGATAAGGCGGCACCGAGGTCATCACCGCGCCCTCGACATAGCGTCCGGCAGCGCCGTCGATCAACGCAGCGGCGCGCTGCTTGGCGCCGGGAGACGCCGAATTGAAATCGAGGAACCAGGTGCCCTGGTTGATTGCGCCAGCGCAGGCTTTTGCAACGGGCACGGCCTGGCTCGCCGTGACCGCGGAGATGATGAAATCGGATTTCGCGGTCAGCTCGGCGTGAGACACCGCCAGCGTCACGCCGAACCTCGCCGCATGCTCCTTCAGCGGAGCGCCGTGCTCGCCTCCGAGCTTGATGTCGTAAGCGGCTACCTTGATATCCTGCTGACGCAAATCCTCGGCCAGGATCCTGCCGACCTCGCCGTAGCCGACGAGCCCGATCTGCCAGCGCCTGGGATCACCTGCCATCAATTCAATCCTCGCGTCGTCTCGTCGAACAGTTCCTCGACCGCATAGCGGCGCGGGATCAGCGCCTGCTGGAATGCGTAGTCGACGATCAGCTCCAACGGTTTTCTGTTCGCTTCGATCCCGAACGGAACGAGGTCGGGCGTCGCCGCGGGTCCCACCTGCGCCTTGTTCCGCTTCAGGAGATCATAGATGCCTGTGACCAGGTCGGGGCGCGATCTCGCAAGCTGCTCGGTCACGACCACGAGATGATTGACCGGGACGACGCCACGACGGGTGTACCATTTGGCAGCCTCTGCGGCAGGATCGGAGAATAGCGGCTTCAACGTAGGATGATCAGAGGTCTCGCCGAGGACGGCGTCGAGCTCGCCATCGATCAGCATCTGCAAGATCTTCTTGTCCTTCGGCGCACGCTCGGTGCTGTCGACATATTCGGCAACGTGCGGATCCTCGAAGGTGATCCAGCGGATCTTGTCGAGATTGACACCGTAGTCGTTGGCGAGAATGCCCCTGATCCATGCGCCCGTCGTCGTCGTGAACGAGCGGATGCCGACGCGCTTGCCTTCGAGATCGGATGGCCCGAGCGCTCCCCTTGCAGGGTTGTAGAGCGCGTAGGAATGCTGAAAGCGGCCGAGCATGGTGGCAGGCAGTAGCACCAGCGGCTTGCCATGCGCCTTCGCCATCAGATAGGTGACGATGGCCATCTCGCAGACGTCGAAAGCCTGCTCGCGCACCATCGGCTTGAACGCCGTGTTGGTCGGCGTGTACGCGATGAAATCGAGGTCGAACAGGTCGGAGCGGAGCTCGCCGCTCTTCACCGCCTGCACGTGAGGGTGACTGCCGAGCACGGCCTTCAACTTGAGACGATCCATCCGCCCGCTCCGCTTCTCTGGTCCCGCTCAGACGTCCTCGGGAGTGTCGACATAGACGAGGCCGGCTTTCGCCAGCGCCTCGCGCATGCTGTACATGTCGAGGCCGAGCTCACCCGAGGCCAGCCGCTTGCGCTTGCCGCCCTCGTCCGCGTTGCGCTTCTTCGCCTTTTCGGCGACTTCAGAGGCATAGCGCTTGGGCACCACGACGACGCCGTCGTCATCGGCCACGATGATGTCGCCGGGATCGACGTTGACGCCGGCACARACCACGGGAATGTTGACCGAGCCGAGCGTCGCCTTGACCGTGCCCTTGGCCGAGACGGCGCGCGACCACACCGGAAACTTCATCTCGTGCAGCGCTTTGACGTCGCGGCAGCCGGCGTCGATGATCAGCCCCTGCACGCCGCGCGCCTGAAGCGACGTCGCGAGCAGCTCGCCGAACATGCCGTCGGTGTTATCAGTGGTGCAGCCGACGACGAGGATGTCGCCCTTCCTGCACTGCTCGACGGCGACATGGATCATCCAGTTGTCGCCCGGCTGCGCGAGCACGGTCACCGCCGGACCAGCAATCGCTGCGCCCGGCCACACGGGCCGCAAATACGGCTTCATCAGGCCGATACGGCCGTAAGCCTCGTGCACCGTCGAGACGCCGTACTCCGCCATGCCAGCGGGATCGGCACGCTTGATATTGCGAACGACGACGGGCTTCATGCCAATTCCTCCGCAACCGTCGGGAACAGCCGCTGATAGGCCTCGCCGTAGGTCATGGGCACGCCGGTGTTGCGGCTGCCCTGGATGCCGCGGTTGAGCGCAACGCGCTCGTAATAGCCCCAGAGATGTTTTTGCGCGGCGAGGATCTGGAACGCCTCGTACTTCTCCTTCCAGACCTCGTCGATCTTGAGGAGCAGGTCCGGCTTGTAGTTGCACTGCTCGGGCTGGTGCGGCTCGAACAGGAACACCGGGGGCGCCGAATATTTGTACTGCGCGCCGGGCTTGTGGCCCATCGCCTGCGCGACCACGCGGGTCTCCTGCGCGAAATGCGCCGCGTTCGGGTGGTCGAAATTATAGGGGTCTTCCAGCGCGTGCGTCAGCACGAAGCTCGGATTGAGCTCGCGGTAGATGTCGACCATGCGATCGAAATGCGCTTCCGTCAGCTTCAGCGGATAGTCGCCGCAGTCGAAGAACTCGATCTCGGCGCCGAGCAGCTTCGCCGCCCGCTCCGCCTCGTCCTTGCGGCCGGCCTTGACTGATTCCAGCGTCGCGCCTTTTTCCTTCCAGGCGAACTGGCTCTCGCCGCGCTCGCCGAAGGACATGCAAACGATCTTCATGCGATAACCCTTCTTCGCATGCAGCGCGATGGCACCGCCGGCGCGCCAGACGAAATCGCCGGGATGGGCGGTGATCACGAGACCTGTCTTCATGGGACTACTCCCCTCTTTCCTTGATAAGCAACGTATCGATCGCGAGCACCGTCATTCGTCGAACCCGAACAGGCGCGCGGGATTGTCGACCAGGATCTTCTGCTGGAATTCCGGCTCCGGCGCGAACAGCGGGATCAGGTCGACGAGGTCGCCGTCATTCGGCATCACCTTGACGTTCGGATGCGGCCAGTCGGTGCCCCAGATGACACGGTCGGGTGCGGTCTCGACGACCTTGCGCGCGAACGGCACCGCGTCCGTGAACGGTGGCCCGGCCGAGGACACCCGCTCCGAGCCGCAGATCTTGACCCAGCATTTTTCGTCGCGCTGCATCAGTTCGATCAGGATTTTGAACGGCAGCTGGTCCGGCCCTTCCGACGCCTTCACCCGACCCATGTGGTCGATGGTGTAGCTCAGCGGCAGCTTTGCCAGCATGTCGGCATATTCGGGCAGGTCGATCGCGTCGAAATGCAGATCGATGTGCCAGCCGAGCGGCGCGACCATCGCGATGACGCGGTTGAACACGTTTCTGTCGGGGACGCCACCGAGATGGCGCACGAAATTGAACCGACAGCCGCGGAAGCCGCCGTCGTGCAGCACCTGGAGCCCACGCTCGGTGATGGTGTCGTCAATGTTGGCAACCGCGCGATAGGCGCCATTGCTCTGTGCGATCGCATCGAGCGCGACCGTATTGTCGGTCCCGTGCACGCTGGCATTGACGATGACGGCCCGCTCGACGCCGAGCTTGACATGCAGCGCGCGAAAATCCTCCAGCGGCGCATCCGGCGGCGTGTAGGAACGGTCAGGCGCGTAAGGGTATTTCGCGCCGGGCCCGAAGATGTGGCAATGCGCATCGCAGGACAGCTTTGGCAGCTCGAACTTCGGCGTGCGCGTGTTCGGATCGGGCGGCGGAATGGTCGGCGTGTACATCATCGTCATCACTTGAACCGCCGAGCGAGATCGCTTCTTTCAAGCCTTGCTGCTGACGACCGGCCGCCGCCGTACCGGCGCGGCCTGATCGAGCGCTGGCGCCTGGAACGCGGCGACGGTGGCCTGCACCAATTGCTCGATGGCGCTGGCGGCATCGCTGCCGTCGGCCTCGCCGCGCGACAGGCGCGAGACGCGATCCGGCGTCACCAGCGAGTAATAGAGTGCGCCGAGCAGGAAGTGGCTGCGCCAGACGATGTCGGTGCGCGGAATATGCGGCAGGCTCTCGTGGACTGCGTCGATGAAGGCATGGCTGGTGTCGTCAAAGGTCTGCGCGATGATTTTTCGCACGACCTCGTTGCCTTCGGCGGACATCACGGCGCGCAGCCGCGTGAAGCGCGCCCCGCCCCCGGCGAGATCGCTGCCCGAGGTGAAGGCCGGCACCACATAGGCGCGCACGATCGCCTCCAGCCGGTCCTGGAGGTCGCGCACGCGCTTGGCTGCGGCGAGCAGCTCGGAACGGCGCAAATTCATCGGCCCGCAATGGCGCTGGTAGATCTCCAGCAGCAGACCGTCCTTGGTCTTGAAATGATAGGTCACACTGCCGGGATTGGCGCCGGCGGCCTGCGCGATGTCGCGCACCGAAACGGCATTGAAGCCGTTGGTGGCGAACAGCTCTTCGGCCGCGGCGAGGATCGCCTCGCGCATGTTCGGCTTGCGGGCCGTTTCCTTGCTGGTGGGCTTGCGTACCATGTGATTTGTACTATCGTACAAAAGATCAGGTCTCGTCAACAAGAACCATGGGCGACGTCCGGACGGCTCGGAACACCGAGGCAGGATGCGAAAGCCCGCAAGGAGTGCTGGAAAATGCTGGGTTTAAACAAGACAATCGGCGGTTTGATGCTCGGTGCCGGTCTGCTGCTGGGCGGCACCGCGCAGGCCGCCGACAATTACCCGAGCAAGCCGGTCCATATCCTTGTGCCCTATGCGGCGGGCGGCGCCGTCGACGTGCTTGCGCGTACGCTCGGCCAGGCGCTGGCGAAGACCTGGGGCCAGCAGCCGGTGATCGACAACCGTCCAGGCGCCGGCGGCATCGTCGCCTCGCAGGCGCTGACGCAGGCCGCCCCCGACGGCTACACGCTGATCCTGGTCGCGAGCGGCCATCCGCTCAACCAGTTCATCTATCCGAGCGTGCCCTACGACACGTTCAGGGATTTCACGGCGATCACCGAGGTCGCCTCCTCGCCGCTTGCGATCGTCGTCGCCAAGGACAGCCCTTACAAGACGCTCGGCGACCTCCTCGCCGCCGCAAAGAAGGAGCCCGACAAGCTCTCCTACGGCATGTCCGGCAACGGCACCTCCGCGCATCTCGCCGGCGAGCTGCTCAAATACATGTCCGGCAGCAAGATCGTCGCGATCCCCTACAAAGGCGGCGCACCGGCGCTGACCGCCGTGATCGCTGGCGAGATCCCCCTCAGCATCAATCCGCTGGCGGAAGCGATCGGCCAGCTCGAAGGCGGCCCGGTGCGCGCGCTCGCGGTGACCTCGGCCGAGCGCTCCAAGGCGCTGCCGAATGTTCCGACCGTCGCGGAATCAGGCGTCCCCGGCTACGACGTCTCGGTCTGGTGGGGCGTTCTTGGGCCTGCCAAGATGCCGTCGGAGATCTTGGCGAAGCTCGATACCGATCTGAAGGCGGCGCTGCAGGACCCGAACGTGCTGTCGACGCTGGGCAAGATCGGCGCGGCGCCGGTCGGCTCCTCCGCCAAGGACTTTGACGCCTACATGCACGCCGAGGCGACCAAATGGGAGCCGGTGCTGAAGGCCGCCGACATCCGCGCGCAGTGAGGCTCGTCACATGAGGACCTCTTCCCGGCGATTTGCGCGCACCGCCCTGCTCGCATTTGCAATGACCGGCCTGCTCGGCGCGCCCGCGCGCGCCGATGGCGAAGCAAAACTGCTGGCGCCGAGCGGCAGCTTGCGTGTCGGCATCTATCCGGGCAGCCCGACCTCGATGGTGACGGATGCCGCCGGCAAGCCGCATGGCCTCGCCTACGATCTCGGCGGCGAACTGGCCAAAAGGCTCGGCGTTGGCATCGACTATGTCAGGTTTCAGCGCGTCGCCGACATCGTCACTGCGATCCACGACGGCCAGGTCGACTTCACCGTGACCAACGCCACGCCGGCCCGCGCCAACGAGGTCAGCTTCAGCCAGCCCGTGCTGGCGATCGAGCTCGGCTATCTCGTCCCGGCGAACTCGCCGATCGGCAGGATCGAGGACATCGACAGGCCGGGCGTGAAGATCGGCGTCACCAAAGGGTCGACCTCAGAGCGGACATTGCCGGCGAAGTTTGGGAATGCGACCATCGTTCCCGCCGAAAGCGTCAAGGTCGCCATCGCCATGTTCGGCCGCGGCGAGATCGACCTTTACGCCACCAACAAGCCGACGCTGTTCGAGATGTCCGACCAGATGCCGGGCGCGAGAATCCTCGACGGCAATTGGGGCGCCGAGCATATGGCCATTGCGATCCCCAAGGGGCGTGAGGATGCCCTTCCCCTGCTCAACCGCTTCGTGACGGACGAGCAGTCGTCCGGCGCGCTGGACACGATCCAGCAGCAAGCGGGCCTGCGCGGCGCAACCAAGGCGACGCGCGAGTAGCTCGCGGACTGGGTGTCCTCCCGCCCTGCCCAATACCGTATTCCCTCGATGCAACCGTCGCCGAACTGCGCTAACTTGCGTCGATCATGACTCGCCGAACCGGCAGCGCCGATCTTCCTCTCCACACCGGGCGGGTTCCGCCATGGCTTGCGAGCCGCATGTCGTCGCTGGGCGCAATCGTCACGCAGGCGATCGTGCATCATTATGGACGCGACGCCTTCCTGCAGCGGCTGTCGCATCCGTTCTGGTTCCAGTCGTTTGGCGCCGTGATGGGGATGGACTGGCACTCCTCCGGCATAACCACCTCCGTGATCGGCGCCCTGAAGCGCGGGCTAGGCCCGCTCCAGGACGAGCTCGGCATCTATGTCTGCGGCGGCCGCGGCCAGCATTCGCGCAAGACGCCTGACGAGCTGTTGCAGCTGGGCGATCGCGTCGGCTTCGACGGCGCGAGCCTCACGCGGGCCAGTCGCCTGGTCGCAAAGGTCGACAGTGCCGCGGTCCAGGACGGTTTTGACCTTTATCTGCACGGCTTCTTCGTCACTGCTGACGCCAAATGGACGGTGGTGCAACAGGGCATGAACGGCGACAAGCGGCAGGCCCGCCGATATCACTGGCATTCGGAAGCATTGACGAGTTTTGTCGACACGCCGCATAGCGCGATCGACGGCCCGCAGCAGGGCGAGATCGTCAATCTCACCGATCACCGCGCCGATGTCTCGCGCGCCGCGCAGCTCGAACTGTTGAGCGGTCTCGGCCCCGATCGCATCCTCACAGAATTCGAACGCCTCGTCGGGACGGCGCCCGAGCCGGCGCAGGCGATGCTCCCGCATCTGATCATGCCCGCGCATCATGATGTCAGGCCCAAGGACGTGTTCGCGCGCCGCCTGCACGGCACGCTGGCCGCCGCGGCCGAACGCGGCCCGGTCGATTTTCCGGAATTGCTGCTGACGCCCGGCGTCGGCGCGCGCACCGTGCGCTCGCTGGCGATGGTCGCCGAGGTCGTGCATGGCGCGCCCTATCGCTTCAACGATCCCGCGCGCTTCTCGCTCGCCCATGGCGGCAAGGACCGGCATCCCTACCCCGTCCCGATCAAGGTCTATGACGAGACCATCCGCGTGCTGAAGGGCGCGATCCAGAACGCAAAACTCGGGCGCGAGGAGGAGATGCACGCGATCAAGCGCCTTGACGACCAGGCGCGGCGGCTGGAGCGGACTGCCAGCGGTCCGTCGGTCGAGGCCTACATCGCCGGAGAGCGTGAAGCCTCGCCCGATCTCGACGGCCGATCCGTGTTCGGCTGGGAGCGCGATGTCGTGGCGTCACGGAAATCGACGGGCTGACTGTCCACCGCGACGACCGGCAACTCCGCGATGGCACGCATGCCCGGCCGCTTGCGCCAGTGAATCTGCGCGGGATCGACGGCGAGACCGAGCTTCGGCCATCGCGCAAACAGCGCCTCCAGCGCACAGGCCGCCTCGATCCGTGCGAGCTGATGGCCGAGACAGAAGTGAATTCCCGTTCCGAACGAGATGTGGCGGTTCGGCTTGCGCGTGAGGTCGGGCCGCTCGGGCTGGTCATGCACCGCCGGATCCATGTTCGCCGCCGCGAGCATGACCATGACGCGATCGCCCTTTTTCAGCGGCACGCCCGCAAGCTCGATATCCCGCCGCACATAGCGCGGCTTGGAAAACTGCACCGGTGACACGAAGCGCAAAAACTCCTCGACAGCGAGCCCGACACGGCTTCGGTCTTGCTCCAGCCAATCGCGCAAGCCCGGATTTCTGAGGAGCTCGTAGACCGAGCCGCTGATCAGATGCGTCGTGGTCTCCGATCCTGCCGCGAGCAGCAGAAACACCATCGACACCATTTCGTCCGGCGTGATCTGGCCGCCCTCACGCTCGACCTGAACCAGCTCGGCAATCAGGCCCTCGCCGCCCTGCACGCGGGCGACCTGCAACTGCCGTTCGAGATAGGCGCGCATCTTGCGAAACGCGAGCAGCAGGCGGAAGAAGCTGACGACATTCGTCAGCGACGACATCTTGTTGGCCCAGGCAATGAATCGTGGACGATCGGCCGCAGGCAGGCCCAGCAATTCGCAGATCACCGACACCGGCAGGATGCGGGCGTAACGCTGGACGAGGTCGGCGGGGCTGCCATCGGCAAACAGGTCGTTCGCCAGGCCGTCGGCGATGGCGCGAATGCGTGGCTCCATCGCCACGATCGCGCGGCGGCGAAAAGCCTCGTCCACGATGCTGCGCAGCCTCGTGTGATCAGGCTCGTCCATCGTCAGCATGTTGTTGGCGATGGTGGTGACCAGCTTTGGCATCCACCAGCGCAGGCCGGCGACTTTGCCGTCCCCCTTGCGCAGCGTGAAGGTGGTGCCGTCCTTCAGGACCTGCGCCGTGGCGTCATGGGTCGTGGGGACCCAGACATCGCCGACCAGAGGAAATCGCGTCGCGATCACGGGGCCGGACGCGCGCAGCGCCGCGATCGCCTTGGGCGGATCGCGGAAGAAGGCCTCGCTGGTGAAATCGAGGCGCGGTGTCATGGGATCACCGTATTGGTTGGTGGCGCCTCAACCAGATGGTGTGTACGCGGCGACGCGCAAGGGGCCGGAACCGCGCGAAAGGAAGAGAGCCTATCCGCGCCCCGGCGAGCGTTGGCCGGTCTTGCGCTGCTGATTGGTGTAGGCGTCCCAATGGCTCCAGCTACCGTTGGCGAGGCTTTGCAGATCGGTGCCGAGGGGGCGGCGCGTGCGCTTGTCGTGATCGGCGATCACGCGCTCGGACTGCGCGATCTTGCGCTTGAGTTCCGCGATCGCCTTCTGGGTCTGCCCGTCCCGCTTCGAAGACGCGATCTCGCCCATCGTGAAGCGCGCGGTCTCGAGCGCCTTCAACTCGGCGCGGTTCTTCTTCAACTGGACCCGGTGCCAGGCGATGTTGCTGTCGCTGTCCGCAACCATGTGGGAACTCCGCTGATTCGTTCCCACAGTGTATCGCGCGCGGAATCGGCGCCGCAACGCCCGCCGAACGGCGAAAATACGGTCTTATTGCGCGAAAAATCCGCGATCAGCGCTCGGCAAAGGCCTTTTCGACCACGAATTGGGCCGGCTCGCCGTGATTGCCCTCAATGAGGCCGCGCTCRCCCAGGAGCACGCGGGTGTCAGCGACCAATGCCGGGCTGCCGCAGATCATGACCCGGTCATGGGCGGCTTCCAGCGGCGGCAGGCCGATATCGGCGAACAGCTTGCCGGACGTGATGAGGTCGGTGATGCGGCCGCGGTTGCGGAAGGGATCGCGGGTCACGGTCGGATAGTAGATCAGCTGATCGCGGATGTACTCGCCGATCAGTTCGTCCTTCGGCAGCGTCTCGGTGATCATCTCGCCATAGGCGAGCTCCTTCACGTGCCGGCAGCCGTGCAGCAGCACGACCTTCTCGAACCGCTCATAGGTCTCGGGGGCCTTGATCACGCTCAGGAACGGCGCGAGGCCGGTGCCGGTGCCGATGAGGTAGAGGTTGCGGCCCTCTTCGAGATTGTCGATCACCAGCGTGCCGGTGGCCTTGCGGCTGACGATGATCTCGTCGCCTTCTTTCAGATGCTGGAGGCGCGAGGTCAGCGGACCGTCCGGCACCTTGATCGAGAAGAACTCCAGCGTGTCCTCGTAATTGGCGCTGGCGACGCTGTAGGCCCGCAGCAGCGGCTTCTCGCCGACCTTGAGCCCGATCATGGTGAATTCGCCGTTGCGGAAACGGAAGGTCGGGCTGCGGGTGGTCTTGAAAGAGAACAGCGTGTCGGTCCAGTGGTGGACGCTCAAAACGCTTTCCTGATTGAAATTGCTCATCTCACCTTCCCTGTCGCTTCCAATGCGGTTCCGAGGCGGGCAGCTATGCGTCGTTTGTACACGATCATTCGTGTACTAATGAATAATCCTGCTTGCTCCCGGGGTCAAGGCTGCCCAAGATCGCGAGCGTTGCAGTTAGGAACAAGGAGCCCCTTCCATGGCGCATGACGCACCCCAGGCCACCGGACCCTCGAAGCTCGTGATCCGGAATATCGGCCTGATCCTGTCCGGCGCCCTGGAAAAGCCGATCCTGGACGGTGACACCATCGTCGCCGAGAACGGCAAGATCACTGCGATCGGCCGCTTCAAGGACCTCAACACCGAAGGCGCGACCACCATCGTCGAGGCCAACGGCACCACGGTCGCGCCCGGCCTGATCGACAGCCATGTCCACCCTGTGGCGGGCGACTGGACGCCGCGCCAGAACCAGATCGGCTGGATCGACAGCAATTTGCATGGCGGCGTCACCACGATGATCTCAGCCGGCGAGGTACACATGCCCGGCCGCCCGCGCGACGTCGTCGGGCTGAAGGCGATGGCGATCTTCGCACAGCGCGCATTCTGGAATCTGCGCCCGGGCGGCGTGAAGGTTCACGCCGGCGCACCGGTGATCGAATGCGAGATGGTCGAGGAGGATTTCAAGGAGTTGGCCGCCGCCGGCGTCAAGCTGCTCGGCGAGGTCGGCCTCGGCGGCGTCAAGGACGGCCCGACGGCGCGCAAGATGGTCGGCTGGGCCCGCAAATACGGCATCCAGAGCACGATCCACACCGGCGGCCCTTCGATCCCCGGCTCCGGCCTGATCGACAAGGACGTGGTGCTGGAGGCCGACACCGACGTGGTCGGCCACATCAATGGCGGCCACACCGCGCTGCCCGACGACCAGATCCGCTGCATCTGCGAGGGCTGCAAGCGCGGCCTCGAGATCGTTCACAACGGCAATGAGCGCTCGGCCCTTTTCACGCTGCGCATCGCACGCGAGATGGGCGACCTGCACCGCGTCATCCTCGGCACCGACGCTCCGGCCGGCTCCGGCGTGCAGCCGCTCGGCATTCTGCGCATCGTCTCGATGCTGTCCTCGCTCGGTGACCTCCCGGCCGAGATCGCGTTCTGCCTTGCCACCGGCAACACCGCGCGAATGCGTCAGCTCGATTGCGGCCTGATCGAGGTCGGCCGCTCGGCCGATTTCGTCATCATGGACAAGGCGCAGCACTCGCCCGGCAAGACCATCCTGGAGAGCGTGCAGCTCGGCGACCTCCCCGGCATCGGCATGACCATCATCGACGGCATCGTGCGCACCCAGCGCAGCCGCAACACCCCGCCGGCCGGCCGGGTGCCGGAAGTGGTGGCGAAGTGACGCAGCCGGAGCAGCTCGCCGCTTCGCGTCGCGCCTCCAAGGCATTGAACAAGTCTGCTGCCTGCTGCGTCTAACGCAGGCAGCCCTCGGCGGCGGCAGTTCATTGCTGGACCATCGAGGGAGACATGAAAAGTTCGCTGCGGATTGCCGCCGGCATCGCCGGTGCGGCGGCAGGCTTCATCGCCACGATCGGGCTGCTCGAGCTGACCGGCTTCGGCAATCGTGCAGACCCAATCACGACGGGGCTGGTCGCCCTGTTCGCCATCGCCCCCATCGGCGCAGTGATCGGCCTGGTGCTCGCCACCAAGCTGGCGACACGCAAGGACCACAATAGCGGCGGCCTCGCACGCAACAGCCTGAAGTCACTCGGCGTCGTCGTCTTGCTCTGCCTCGCCGCCGGTGTCACTTACGCCGTCTACGCGTATGCGACCGCCACGCCCTGGCTCAATCCGAACGCCAGCAATCCACTGCTCGTGTTCGAGGTTCGCTTTCCGGCCGGCGTCGTGGTGCCGACGTCACCGCAGGGCATCGCAATCGAATTGCAGACCGACCTCAACACCATGCCGGGCGAAGTGACCCCCCCGGCCTTCTATCGTGATGGTGAGCAGCCTGTCATCGCAGGCGAAGTCGAGCTTGCCTTTAGAACCTCGCACCGGCAGCTCACCGTCTACATCCAGGGCCAGCCGAGCCGGATCTATCCGATCGACTTGACGGCCCGGGCGCCGCATACGCCGGAGTTCGGCACGTGGCGGCGGCTCGCCGATGGCAGCGAAATCCGCTACCGCGCCAAATGGCCGGGGAGGACGTAAGGGATCAGCGCTTCTTTGCGATCTCACAGCGCACGTAGGTCTGGCGCTTGGCCTGGCCGACCGGGCCATTCTCGATCACCAGCCGGCCATCCGCCGCAACGGAGACTCGGGGATTGGAGCGAAACTTTTCGCCCTCGCCTGCGCAGGCAAGCCGCATCTTCCAGCTTTGCTTGCCGTCTGCGGTGATCTCGCTGGCGCGGCAGCGCGTCTCGTACCAATAGAGGCGGTTGCCGCCTTCGATGCTCATCCGGCTGGCGCTGTCCTGATCGCGGCAATCCTTCTTGGTCGACGCCCATAAGCCCTCGTAGGGCTGTGCGGCAAAGGCGGCAGTGCAGCTGCTCGCCAACGCGGCAGTAAGACTCAGAACCATCGCAAATCGCGTGACTGCTCGCATGACGAAAACCTCGATAGACCCTTCATCGACGTTAGTCGCCAGTTCCCGCCCCTTGTTCAACTGCCGTAGGGTGGGCAAAGGCGCGAAGCGCCGTGCCCACCATCTTTGCGACTTGAGGAAGAACGGTGGGCACGCTTCGCTTTGCCCACCCTACGAGACCTTCACTACGGCACCTTCTTCACCGCAGCTTGTTCAACAGCGCCATCAGCATCTCGCGCTCCCTGGCGTCGAGCGGCGCAAGCGTTTCCCTGGTTATCGCGAGCGCACTCGGCGCGACCTTCTCCGCAAGCTGCTGACCGGCGCGCGTCAGGCTGACCAGAAGCCGCCGTCCGTCCTCGGGATCCTGGCTGGTCTCGGTCAGGCCTCGTGCGGTCAGGCGGTCGATCACGCCCTTGATGGTCGCGACATCCATCGCCGTCAGCCGCCCGAGCTGGTTCTGCGAGCATGGCCCGGTCTCGGCCAGCTTCGATAATGCCGCCCACTGCGTGGGCGTGAGATTGGTGCCGATGTCGCGCGAAAAGATCGAGCTGTGGCGCTGCCAGACCTGACGCAGGATGAAGCCGACCTGCTCGTCGAGCACGTAAGACGATTTTGCCGGTTTGACGCTTTTCTTCGCCGCAACGCTTCTCGCCATCCGCTCCCCGCCCCTTACAACGACAGATGCGCGTCGCGGACATCCGGACGCGCGTCGAGCTCGGCCATGGTACCGCCGAAGCAGATACGGCCGCGCTCGATGATATAGGCGCGATCGGAGATCAGCCGCGCAAAGTGCAAATTCTGCTCGGACACGACGATGCTGACGCCTTCCTTCTTCATGGTCAGGATGGCATCGACCATCTGCTCCACGATCTTCGGCGACAGGCCTTCCGAGGGCTCGTCGAGCAGCACCAGCGACGGATTGCCCATCAGCGTGCGCGCGATGGTGAGCATCTGCTGCTCGCCACCGCTCATGCGGCCGCCCGGTCGGTTCTTCATCTCACCCAAATTTGGAAACAGCGCGAACAGTTTTTCGCGGGTCCAGTGCGGGGCGTTCGGACGCTTCGGCTGCCGGCCGACTTCGAGATTCTCCTCCACCGTCAAATCAGTGAAGATGCGCCGCTCCTCGGGCACGTAACCAAGCCCGTCGCGCACGATCTCATGCGTCGGGCGCGCCGAGACATCCTTGCCCTCGAACATGATGCGCCCCGAGCGCTGGGCAACGAGCCCGACGATCGAGCGGAAGGTCGTCGACTTGCCGGCGCCGTTGCGGCCGAGCAACGCCACCACCTCGCCCTCGCCGACCTCGAAACCGATGTCGAACAGGATATGCGCCGGGCCGTAATGGCTGTTGAGGTCCTGCACCGTGAGCTTCATGCGGAGACTCCATGCCCGGCATCGTAAAGCAGGCCCTCGCCGAGATAGACCGCCTGCACCTGCGGATTGGCGCGCACCTCGGCCGGCGAGCCCTCGGCGATCAGCGTGCCGCGGTTGAGCACGATGATGCGGTCGGCATGCTCGAACACCACGTCCATGTCGTGCTCGGTGAAGAGCACGCCGATCGACTTCTCCCGCGCGATCTGCGCCGTCAGCCGCATCAGGTCGACGCGCTCGCGCGGCGCCATGCCGGCGGTTGGCTCGTCCATCAGCAGCAGCTTGGGATCGTTGGCAAGCGCCACCGCAAGCTCGAGCCGCTTGAGGTCGCCATAGGCGAGCTCGCCGCAGGGACGATCGGCGTAGCCGCCCATGCCGACCAGTTCGAGCAGCCGCCCAGCCTCGCCGCGGTCGAAATTCGGGGCCGAGCCGAAGAGATTGAACAGCTGCTTGCCATGCGAGATCAGCGCGACCTGCACGTTCTCGCGCACGGTCATCGTCGCGAAGGTCGCGGTGATCTGGAAGGTGCGTCCGACGCCGAGCCGCCAGATCTCGCGCGGCTTCTTGCCGGTGGTCTCCTCGCCGAGCAGGCGGACATGGCCGGTATCAGGCTTGTTCTGGCCGTTGAGCATGTCGAAGCAGGTGCTCTTGCCCGCACCATTCGGACCGATCAGCGCCAGAATTTCGCCTGATCGCAGCGAGAACGAGACGCCGCGCACGGCGTGGATGCCGCCATAGGATTTGGACAGGCCTTCAACCGCGAGAAGTGGGGGTGCGACGCTCATTCGACGGACTCGATCGGCTTAGCAAGCAAGGGAGATCCCGGCGGCGATGTCTTCCCGCGCCGCTGCGCCAGCATCTCCAGCGTGCCGACGATGCCCTTGGGGAAGACGACGACGATCAGCACGATGAAGCCGCCGAGCACGAGCTTTGACAGGTCGGTCTGGCTGACCAGCCAGATGTTGAGCGCCTTGTAGACGATGGCGCCGATCACCGCACCCGACACCGTCTCGACGCCGCCGAGCAGCACCATGACGAGCGCGTCGACCGACAGCGAGATGCCGAGATTGTCGGGGAAGACGCTGCCCTTGAGGTAGGCGAACAGCGCGCCGCCGATGCCGGCGGTCGTGCCTGCGATCACGAACGCCGTCCACTGGATGCGCTTGGCATTGATGCCGACCGCCTCGCTGCGCAGAGGCGAGTCGCGCGTGGCCCGGAGTGCGTAGCCGAACGGCGAGAATACCATGGCCCGAAGCGCGACCGTCACGAGTGCCGCAACGCCGAGCGCCAACCAATAGAAATGCCCCGGGCTCGCCGCCCAGCTTGACGGCCAGACACCGAGTATGCCGTTGTCGCCGCCCGTGACACTCACCCACTGGAACGCGATCGACCAGACGATCTGCGCAAACGCAAGCGTCAGCATCGCGAAATAGACGCCGGAAAGCTGCACCGCGAAGAAGCCGAACACGGCCGCGCCCATGCAGCCCAGCAGCGGCCCGAGCAGCAGGCACACGACCATCGGCAGCCCGGCCATCTTGGCGAGGAAGGCGACGCCGTAGGCGCCGAGACCGAAATAAGCGGCATGCCCGAAGGACGCGAGCCCACCGACCGACATCAGGAAATGCAGGCTGACGGCGAAGATCACGAAGATCGCAATCTCCGAACCGACCGTGAGAACATAATTGCCGGCGAACAGCGGCAGCGTCGCCGCGATGACCAGCGCGGCAAGCGCCGCGAGCCGCTCGTTCGACGTCAGCGGCCGCCAGGGATTGACGGTGAGGCCCGGTGTCTTGCGCGCGGGCGCCTCGGGCTTGCCGAAGAGACCCCAGGGCCGGACGATCAGCACCACCGCCATCACCAGGAAGACCAGGATGATGGAGATCTTCGGGAAGATCAGGATGCCGAAGGCGTTGAGCTCGGAGACCAGCACCGCAGCGACGAAGGCGCCGACGATGCTGCCGAGGCCACCGATCACGACGACGACGAAGACCTCGACGATGATCCGCAAATCCATGGCGTGATGCACGGCATCGCGCGGGATCTGGAGCGCGCCGCCGAGTGCGGCGAGGAAGACGCCGACCGCAAACACGGATGTGAACAGCCATTTCTGGTTGACGCCAAGCGCTGCGACCATGTCGCGGTCCTGCGTCGCCGCGCGCACCAGCACGCCCCAGCGCGTGCGCTGGAACAGCAGCCAGAGAATGCCGAGTACGACCGGGCTGAGCACGATCAGGAACAAATCGTAGCTCGGGATGTTCTGGCCGAAGAAATCGATGGCGCCCTTGAAGCCCGGCGCGCGGCGGCCGACGAGATCGTCGGGGCCCCAGATCAGCACGACGAGATCCTCGACCATCAAGGTCAGGCCGAAGGTCGCAAGCAGCTGGAACAGCTCGGGCGCATGATAGATGCGGCGCAGCAGCACCATCTCGACGATGACGCCGATCAAGGCCACGGCAAACGCGGCGATGACGATCGCGCCCCAGAAGCCGAACGCTCCCGAAAGCCGCTCGGTGAGCGTGAAGGCGATGTAGGCGCCGATCATGTAGAAGGCGCCATGCGCGAAATTCACGATCCGCGTCACGCCGAAGATGATCGACAGGCCCGAGGCCACCAGGAACAGCGACGCTGCGCTGGCGAGACCGGTCAGAAACTGTACGACATAAAAGGCCATCGGCGGTCCGGGTTAGGCATAAGTCTCAGTGTCTCGCTTCATCCTTCGAGACGGCGCTACGCGCCTCCTCAGGATGAGGTCCGGGATCCTCATGGTGAGGAGCGCGGCAACGCCGCGCGTCTCGAACCATGAGGCCCCGGTCTCTCTTCGCATCAATCCTTCGGACGCAGCTTATCGACTTCGGCGTCGCTCGGCAGATAATCCGAGCCCTTCTTGTAAGAAGAATCCACCATCACGCCCTTGCCGTCCTTCAGCGCGGTCTTGCCGACATAGGCACCGAGCGTCGACTGGTGGTCGATCTTGCGGAAGGTGATCTCGCCGAATGGCGACGGCATCGACAGCCCCTCCGCCGCGGCGATCAGTTTCTCCGGATCGGTCGAGCCGGCCTTCGCAAGGATCGCAGCGGCCGCCTTGATGGTCTGGTAACCGACGATCGAGCCCAGGCGCGGATAGTCGTTGTACTTGGCCTGGTAGGCCTTCAGGAACGCGTCATGCTCGGGCGTCTTGATCGAGTACCAGGGATAGCCGGTCACGATCCAACCCTCCGGCGTCTCGTCCTTGAGCGGATCGAGATATTCGGGCTCGCCAGTCAGGAACGATACGACCTCGCGCCCCTTGAACAGGCCGCGGGTGTTGCCTTCACGCACGAGCTTCACGAGGTCGGCGCCGAAGGTGACGTTGAGGATCGCTTCGGGATTGGCCGCGGCAACCGCCTGCACCACCGGACCCGCGTCGATCTTGCCCTGCGGCGGCCACTGCTCATCGACCCACTGGATATCAGGACGCTTCTCCGACATCAGCTTCTTGAACACCGCAACCGCCGACTGGCCATACTCATAGTTCGGCGCGATCGTCGCCCAGCGCTTGGCCGGCAGCTTGCTGGCTGCTTCCACCAGCATCGCCGCCTGCATGTAGTTGGAGGGGCGCAGACGGAAGGTGTACTTGTTGCCCTTGGACCAGGTGATGGCATCCGTCAGCGGCTCGGCCGCGAGGAAGAACACCTTCTTCTGGTTGGCGAAGTCGCTGACGGCGAGGCCGATATTCGACAGGAACGTCCCCGTCAGCATTGCAACGCCCTCGCTCGACACCAGCTCATTGGCCGCGGTCTGCGCGTCCGCCGGCTTGCCGCCGTCGTCCTTGGAGACGACGACGAGCTTCTTGCCGTTGATGCCGCCGGCCGCGTTGACCTGTTCGACTGCGAGCTGCCAGCCCTTGCGATAGGGCTCGGTGAACGCCGGCAACAGCGAGTAGCTGTTGATCTCGCCGATCTTGATCTCCTGCGCCACGGCCGAATGAACCATGCCGCCCGCCAGCAGCGCGAAGGCCGCGCCCACAAAAGTGTTTCTCGCTCGCATCCCAACCTCCAGTTTTGAACTCTCTACGTCTTCAGCGTGATCTTGTCGGAGAAGCTATGCCCGCCTCCCCGGTTCAAACTCTATTTCAAACCGTCTTCGCCCTTCACTTCCGCAACCGTCAGCCCGCCGACGCGCGGCAAGGGACGGCCGCTATCGGTGACGGCGACCGCGACCATGATCTCGTTGGCGCGCGGGGCGTCGTTGATCTGCACCTCCATGCCGTCGAAATGGCTGCGCACGAAGGCGGCGTCCTTGTGACCAAGCGGAATGTCCAGCGTCGTGCCAGGGCCGCTGCGCTTCTTCGACGACGGGATCAGCGCCGCGCCTTTGCTCAGAACCTTGCGCACCGGAGCGCCCATCTTCGGATGCAGGATAGCCGCCGCATGCTCCAGCTCGCCGTTCTCACCGACCGCCGCGGCCTTGCCGTAGCTCTGCGCCTTCGCGCCATCGATGCCCAGCGCCGCCACCGCGCGCTTCGCCAGGAGATCGCCGAGCTCCTCGCCGATGGCGATCAGCGGCGACAGATCCTCGACATATTTGCCGGCAAAGGGGTTCTCGATCACGGCAATCGCCGCGGCGCGCCGCGTCGGCGGCGAGACCTGGCGACCCATTTCCATCTGCGTCTCTTCGACGACGGTGACGATCTTGCGGATGATCGCGCTCATGTTTCGCTTCCCTGTTCAGACATAGACCGCGTTCTCCAGCATGCGCGGGCGCGTTCGTTGCTCTTCCATATCCCTGGTTCCGATGACAAGCATATCACCACAAAGCTGCAACACGGCACCCTCGATCAATCCGCGATCGAACAATTGCCGTGCACATTCCGCGCCAGATTCCAGCGCGGCCGCGACCTCGTTCTGCGACAATTCACCGACATCGCGGGTGACGAGACGCGCGCCGAGGTCGCTGTCGGGCTGAAGCTCGTTCGCAGGCTTTCTGATGATGGCGGGATGCCCGGGCAGATCGACGGCATTGGCGATGACCGTCGCGGCCGCATCGGCCTGCGATGCGGTGGCAGCCAGCACCGTGACCGCGTCGGCAATGCCGAGCGAAAAGCTGCGGCCGTGACGCCCGCTGGTCGCGATGCCGCGTACGGGATCACCTGAGTAGACCCTCATGTTGCGCAGCACGCCGGCACGATCAGGCCGATCCATCAGGCCGACCGAGAAATGCTCGCCCTCGCCGAGATGCAGCGCGATATCGCCGCCATTGTTGACATAGGCCTGATCGAGCGCCGCAGCGCTCAGCATGGCGCCAAGAATCGCCTCTGCAACGCTGCCGGCAACCGCGGCCATCGGCGTAATGAAGCAATCGGAAGCATAGGGTGCAACAGCAGCGTGCATCCGACGCGCCACCACGCCCTTCAGCGAAGTCTGCTTCTCAGCAACCGTCCGGAGTTCCGGCAATTCCGCGCAGAGTTCGTCGAGCAGTCCGGTGAAACGCCGCGCCGCCGCCTCATAGGCCGCGCGCACTGCGTCCGCGCGCCCCCTCGCCTCGACGACCAGATCAATCGGTCCATCCTGCAAATGCAGCCGCCGGCCATCAGACAGCAATGCGATTTGCGGGAGCCTGGTCATGCCCACCGCCCCGGAATCGGGTTCTGCCATGGCAATTGGCGGACGTCGTCACCGTTCTGCACCTCGGACAGCGGCTTCACATGATCCATGTGCCCGCCGAGCGCGGCGTAGTCGGTCAGCTTCATCGTGAACTCGATCGGCGCGACCAGCGCCGGCGTCGGAACATAACCGAATGCGCCCGAAGGCATCTGCGTCACATCGACCATGTAGGTGATGCCACCGCCCGGCCAGACATACACAGGCGCGCCGCCGCTGGTGACGCGCGTCAGCGCGTCCTTCACCGAACGCGTCAGCCGGACCGGATTGTCGGTGACGCCAGCGCGCAAGGAGCCGCCGGCCCCCGCCATGAACAACACCGTGCACAGCGCCGGCTCGCAATTCTCCTGGATGCGCTCGACCGAGAATTTCAGGTCATCAGGCATCTCGGTCTCGACCGGCTTCAGGGCCTCGTCGAGCACATAGTAAGACGAGTGCTCGCCGGTCGTGGAGACCATCAGCATGGAGAGGCCAGCCTTGGCTTCCTTGGCATCGAACGGCCCGAGAATCGCCAGCGGATCGGAGATGTTGGTGCCGCCCCAGCCCGTGCCGGGATCGGCGACCTGGAAATAGCGGCCGGGCGTCGAGCGGCGGCCCTTCATCTTGATGCCGGTGTCGGCGATGTCGAGCAGCTTGCCGGCCTGGTGCTCCGAGAGCACGCCGGTGATGTGGTCGTCGACGACGACGACCTCGTCGACCTTGCCGTGCCATTGCTTGGCGAACATGCCAATCGTCGCCGAGCCGCAGCCGACGCGCATGCGCTCTTCCTTCATGCCGTTGACGATCGGCGCCTGGCCGGCCTGCACCACCACGCTCGCGCCGCCGTCGATGGTGAGCTCCACCGCCTTGCAATTGGCGAGATCCATCAGCGTGTCGCAGGTGACGCGGCCTTCCTTCTTGGAGCCGCCGGTCAGGTGGTGCACCCCGCCGAGCGACAGCATCTGCGAGCCATATTCGCTGGTCGTGACGTGGCCGACCGCCTCGCCCTGCGCGCGAACGGTCGCGGTTTCCGGGCCGAGATGGCGGTCGGTGTCGATCTTCACCTTGATGCCGCAATAGGAGAAGATGCCCTCGGTGACCACGGTCACCATGTCGACGCCATCGATCTCGGACGAGACGATGAACGGCGCCGGCTTGTAGTCGGGATAGGTCGTACCCGCACCGATCGCGGTGACAAAGGTTGAGGGCTCGTGGACGATCTTGCCGTCCCAGTCTTCGGTGCGGCTGAACGGAACGAGCTTGCCGCCATGCGAGACGGTGCGTTCCAGGATCACGTGGGGGTCGACGCGGACGAGCTTGCCGTCGTGGTTGGCATAGCGGTCGCAGGCGCCCGCCGCGCCCGGCTTGATGTAGCACATCACCGGACAGGCATCGCAACGGATCTTGTCGATGGCGGCGCTCGTCGTTTCAGTCACCATGTGCAAAGCCAGCCGACTGCGGTTATCATTCGTATACGAACGATGTTGCGCGCCCTCCCGAAGGCTGTCAAGCGGCGGTGCGGCGCAAAAGATGCGGCTGCCGCATAAAACCCCATTTGCCTATCCGCTCTGTCCACAAAGAAGGCAGTCGCGCTGCAGTGCGGCATGCGCGGCTTGCACGTTTGTGTACAAACGGTATCGTCGCGACGTAGGTTTTGACGAGCACTTGGCCACGGACTTGGGAACGAGGATGACGCAGACACCGATCCGCCTCACCGTGAACGGCAGGATCCACGAGGTCACGGCAGCGCCGCAGACACCGCTGCTCTATGTGCTGCGCAACGACCTCGCGCTCAACGGTCCGAAATATGGCTGCGGCCTCGGCGAGTGCGGCACCTGTACTGTCCTGATCGACGGCGCCGCCGCGCGCTCCTGCGTGATTCCCGTCAGCGGCTGCGCAGGCCGCGACATCCTGACGCTCGAAGGGCTCGGCGCGCGCGACAAGCCGGACGTGGTGCAGCAGGCCTTCATCGACGAGCAGGCCGCGCAATGCGGCTATTGCCTCAACGGCATGATCATGACCACCAAGGCTCTACTTGCGATCAACCCGCAGCCGACCGAGCAGGAGGCGCTCGCGGCGCTGCGCTACAATCTCTGCCGCTGCGGCACGCATGTCGAGATCCTGCGCGCGGTGATGCGCGCATCCGGCCAGATCACTGAGGCCGTTGATTGATGGCCTCCCCTGTTTCGAACGGAGCTGAGCGGCAATCCGGTTCGCTCGTTGTCGTCCGCACCGTGGACGAAGTCACGTCCGAGACCTTCGTCCGCATCACCGCGGATGGATCGGTCACGGCCTATAACGGCCACGTCGATCTCGGCACCGGGATCCGCACCGCACTCGGCCAGATCGTCGCCGAGGAGCTCGACGTCTCCTTTGCGCGCGTCGTCGTGGTGCTCGGCGACACCGCCGTGGTTCCGAACCAGGGCGCGACGATCGCCAGCGAGACCATCCAGATCACCGCCGTCCCCCTGCGCAAGGCCGCAGCCCAAGCGCGGCACTTTCTGATCGCGCGCGCAGCCGAGCGGCTGGAGTTGCCGGCCAGCGACCTCAAGATCGAAGACGGCCTCGTCCGCGGGCACAACCGCAGCATCAGCTATGGCGAACTGATCGGCGGCGAGACCATTCGCCTCGAGCTTGCCGACGACGTCGCGCTCAAGCCCGTTGGCGACTACGCCATCGTCGGCCAGTCGACGCCCCGCGTCGACCTGCCCGCCAAGGCGACCGGCGAGCTGACCTTCGTGCACGACATTAGGGTGCCCGGCATGCTGCACGGCCGGGTGGTGCGTCCGCCCTATGCCGGCGTCGATGCCGGCCCGTTCGTCGGCACCAGCCTGATCGCGGTGGATGAATCATCGGTACGCGACATTCCCGGCATCATTGCCGTCGTGCGCATCGGCGATTTCGTCGGCGTGGTCGCCGAGCGCGAGGAGAACGCGATCCGCGCGGCGGAGCAGCTGGCGGTGCGCTGGAAGCCGACGCCTCATCTGACCGATCTCGCCGATGTCGAGACCGCGCTACGCGCCAACCCGTCGACGCCGCGCACGCTGATCGACAAGGGCGACGTCGATAAGGCGATATCAGGCGCGGCCAAGCCGATGCAGCGCACTTATGTGTGGCCGTACCAGATGCACGCCTCGATCGGGCCGTCCTGCGCGGTCGCCGATGTCCAGGACGCCAACATCCGAGTCTGGTCCGGTACGCAGAACCCGCATGTCCTGCGCAGCGATCTGGCGCTCCTGATCGAACGTCCCGAAAGCGAGATCGAGGTGATCCGCCTGGAGGCCGCCGGCTGCTACGGCCGCAACTGCGCCGATGACGTCACCGCGGACGCGCTGCTGCTGTCGCGCGCCGTCGGCCGCCCCGTACGCGTGCAGCTGACGCGCGAGCAGGAGCACGCCTGGGAGCCCAAAGGCACCGCGCAGCTCATCGACGTCAATGGCGGGCTCGACGCGGACGGCGGCGTCGCCGGCTACGACCTCGCCACGCGCTACCCTTCCAACGCTGCGCCGACATTGGCGCTGCTGTTGACGGGGCGAATCTCGCCGGTGGCCGATGTGCTCCAGATGGGCGACCGCACCGCGATTCCGCCTTACGACTACGACCACATGCGCGTCGTCGCCCACGACATGGCGCCGATCGTGCGCGCGTCCTGGTTTCGCGGTGTCTCGGCCCTGCCGAACACTTTCGCGCATGAATCCTATATCGACGAGGCCGCGACCGAGGCCGGTGTCGATCCGATCGAATACCGCCTGCGCTACCTGAAGGACCAGCGCGCCATCGATCTCGTCAACGCGGTGGCCGAGCGCGCGGGCTGGACGCCACGCCCCGTGCGCGAGGAGAAAGACGGCGAGATCGTGCACGGGCGCGGATTTGCCTATGCGCTCTATGTCCACAGCAAGTTTCCCGGCTATGGCGCGGCGTGGTCGGCCTGGGTCGCCGATGTCGCCGTGAACAAGTCCACCGGCGATGTCAGCGTCACGCGCGTCGTCGCCGGGCAGGACTCCGGCCTGATGATCAATCCGGACGGCGTGCGCCACCAGATCCACGGCAACGTCATCCAGTCCACCAGCCGCGCGCTGATGGAGGAGGTCTCGTTCGAGCGCGGCACGGTGGCGGCGCGCGAATGGGGCGCCTATCCGATCATCCCGTTCCCCGACGTGCCCAAGATCGACGTGCTGATGTTGCCGCGTCAGGACCAGCCGCCGCTCGGCGTCGGCGAGTCCGCCTCGGTGCCGAGCGCGGCGGCGATTGCCAACGCGATCTTCGATGCCACGGGCGTGCGCTTCCGCGAGCCGCCGTTCACGCCGGAACGCATCCTGAAGGGGTTGCACGCCGAGACATCGCCTGTGCCGCAAGCCCTGCCCGCGCCCGCAGCGCCGAAACCGTCCCGCATCTGGGAGAATCCGTTCGCCAAGCGCGCCGGCATTTTCGCAACGATTGCGGCGGTCTGCACCGCGGCGATCGGCGTCGGCGCGGCCCTCTTGCCCGGACGCGCCATCGCGCCGATCGCGCGGCCTGATGCCTCGGTCTATTCCGCGGCGACGATCGCGCGCGGAGAGCAACTCGCAGCACTCGGCAATTGCGCGGAGTGCCACACCAGCCTCAATGGCGTGCTCAACGCCGGCGGCCGCGCACTTCAGACGCCGTTCGGCACGATCTACTCAACCAACATCACGCCCGACGTCGAGACCGGCATCGGCGCCTGGTCCTATCCCGCCTTCGAGCGCGCGATGCGCGACGGGCTGCACCGCGACGGACGGCAGCTCTACCCCGCCTTCCCCTACACCCATTTCGCCAAGACCAACGACGCCGACATGCAGGCGCTCTACGCCTACCTGATGACCCAGCCTTCGGTTCGCGCCACGGCGCCGGCGAATGCGCTCGCCTTCCCGTTCAACCTCCGCCCGCTGCTTGCGGGCTGGAATGCCCTGTTCCACAGGACGAGCGAATTCAAGCCCGATCCCGCCAAATCCGAGCAGTGGAACCGCGGCGCCTATCTCGTCGAGAGCCTTGGCCATTGCAGCGCCTGCCATTCGCCGCGCAACGCGCTCGGCGCGGAGCAACGCGAGGCCTATCTCGCCGGCGGCTTTGCCGAGGGCTGGGAAGCGCCGGCCCTGACCTCGCTCTCGCATGCGCCGATTCCATGGAGTGAAGACGAACTCTTCGCCTATTTGCGCACCGGCCAGTCGCGTTATCACGGCGTCGCGGCCGGTCCGATGGCGCCGATCGTCAGGGATCTCACGGCGCTACCCGACCAGGACATCCGCGCGATGGCGATCTACCTCAACTCGTTCAACGACCCCGCAACCGATACGCAGACGCAGGATGCGCTCGCCGCGAAGCTCGAAGGCGCAACGCAAGTCGCGACCGCCGCTTCCACCGGCGCGCGGCTCTATCAGGGCGCCTGCGCCGTCTGCCACGAGGTCGGCGGCCTGCCGCTGTTCGGAACGCGGCCCTCGCTCGCGCTCAACAGCAATCTGCACAGCGCGACATCGGACAATCTCGTGCAGGTCGTCCTGCACGGCATCAATGAGCCCGTCTCCAGCGACCTCGGCTACATGCCCGCCTTCAAGAACAGCATGAGCGACGCGCAGGTCGAAGAACTGGTCAGCTTCCTGCGCCAGCAATTCGCGCCGGACAAGCCGGCCTGGTCCGGCGTGCGCGAGACGATCGCGCGGGTGCGCACCTCAACGCATTGATTTTTGGAGCATGACCGGAAAACCGCTTCACACTTTGCGCTAACGCGGCCCTTCGGGTCCGGGTCATGCTCTAGCCGTGCTTCTTCGCCTCCACCGGCGGCGTGCCGYGGGTGTGGAACGACTCGATCGTCTTCAATCCCCACGCCTGCCCCTTCTTGCGCTCTTCCTCGGTCCACACGATCGGCTTCCAGTCGGGGGCGAGGATGAGGCGCGCGCCGGCGTTGGCGACTTCGACGCGGTTGCCGCCGGGCTCGTAGACATAGAGGAAGAAGGTCTGCTGGATCGCGTGCTTATGCGGGCCGGTCTCGATGTGCACGCCGTTCTCCAGGAAGATATCGGCGGCGCGCAAAATCTCCTCGCGGCTGTCGAGCGCGTAGGTGACATGGTGAAAGCGGCCGGGCGTGCCGGAATGATCGAGCGAATAGGCGAAGTCGTAGCTCTTGTTCGACATCGTCAGCCACATCGCCGCTTCCCGCCCGTCGTTGAGCACGATCTGCTCGGTGAGGCGGCAGCCGAGATAGTTTTCGAAGAACTCGCGGTTGGCCTTGATGTCCACGGCGAGGCAGTTGAGGTGATCGAGACGGCGGACGTTGACGCCGCGCGCGGGAAAGCGTTGCGCCTGGTTCTTCAGCGCAGGTCTAAGCTCCGGCGGCGCCTGGTACCATTCGGTCTCGTAATAGAGCTCGACGATATGGCCATCAGGATCGCGGCAGCGGAAGGTCGGCCCCTGCCCCATGTCGCCGTCGATCCAGCCGATGTCGAAGCCGGAGCCTTTGAGCGCGGCGACGCGGCGCTCCAGCGCCTGCTGGCTGCGCGCGCGCAGCGCCATATGCTCCATGCCCGACGTCTTCGACGCCGTCAGCTTGAGCGAATAGCGCTCATAATCGTCCCAGCCGCGCAGGTAGACCGACTCGCCCTTCTGCCCGCTCACCGTCATGCCCATGACGTCAACGAAGAATTTCAGGCTCTCGTCAGGCTTCGGCGTCAGCAGTTCCATGTGGCCGAGATGAGCAAGATCGAGGATCGGTTCGGGCTGCATGCTTTCCTCCGGGCGTGGCTGCGATCCGCCGGACCGGATCGCGCAATCGGACGCAAGGCTGCAAACGCGCTCAAGTGTCCGGGGGCGGCATCCAGGCCGCGGGTTCATTTGTACTAATGTACAAATAATTAGGTCCCGTCAACAAATCAAAACATCGCCGCCCGGATCGAATGACGCGCCAGCCGGGATGACCTCCATCCCCGAACGGCGGACCGACTGGCCGAATGGTAAAATCTTCCTTAAGCGCTGTCGGGCCTGTCGGCCTAGAAAAGCGGCATTCCCCTACCGATTCCGCCCGCAAGTATGCATTAGGAGCAAATCTCTCAACCGAATTGTCGCAGATTTAACAAAGCCCCCGCGCCTGCCGTTTAACCGTTTGTCCAGCCGCGGCACGCATAGTCAGGGTTAAACCCCTTGCTCATGCCAGGTTCATTCATCGTGACATCCTTTGGACGCGTGATTTCGGTACGCGGGTCGCTCGCCCGGGTCGGGCTGCTGGCGGCAAGCCAGAT